>NZ_JBFANF010000036.1:0-4908 GCF_040674675.1 Dactylosporangium sp. NPDC049742
GGGTCAGGGGCCCGGTGTCGCGGGTGCTGCCGCGGCGGGTGTCGCGGGTGCCGCCGTGGCCGGCGCGGCTGGCGCTTTTGGTGCGCCGGCGGCCGGCGCCCAGCAGGCGGGGCCGGCGGCGGCTCAGGCGGCGGCTGCTCAGGCGGCAGCGGCGCAGCAGGCGGCGGCTCAGCAAGCAGCTCAGCAGGCGGCCGCGCAGCAGGCGGCGGCGCAGTTGGGGAAGGGCGGGCAGGGCGCCGCCGGGTTCCAGCACGGGCAGGGCACGCCGCCCGCCGGGGTCTCGCCGGTCAGCGCGGTGCCGATGAGCGGTCCGCCGGTGAGTGGCCCGCCGATGAGCGCGCCGCCGATGAGCGCGCCGCCCGCTGCCAACGCGCCCGTCAGCGCACCGCCGCCCGTCAGCGCGCCGCCGCCGGTGAGCGGCGGGCCCGGTGGATACCAGGGCGGATACCAGGCGGGTGGCTTCCAGGCCGGTGCGGCGCCGGTCAGCCCGGCGTTCGGCGACGCGGAGGCGACGCAGCGGCTCCGCCCGATGGCACCGCCACCCGTTCAGCAGGGGCACCGCGGCGGGCCGCAGGGGTATCAGCAGGGGCACGCTCCCGTGCCGCCGCCGCAGCCGCCGAGGATCGCGCAGCCGCCGCAGCCGGTCCAGCGCGTCTACAGCTCGCCGTCCGCGTCGCCGATGGAATACGCGCCGATGCCGCGGGAGGAGCCGCCGCCCCCGTCGCCGCGGCGCAACGTGGCGATCCCGCTGCTCGTCGGCATCCTGGTGCTGGCGCTCGCGCTCGCCGGTTACGTGGTGTACACCGAGGTCGGCAACAACAAGAAGGACGACGACGTCGCGCAGCAGCCCACGACCTCCGTCTCCAGCGGCGGGTCCGTGGCGCCGTCGGCGGCCGAGGGGCAGCAGCTTCCCCCGTATTCGCGCCCGGACCGGCCGGCGTGGGTGCCCGGCAACTGGAAGCAGTTCCAGGACCGTGGCCTGCACGAGCTCTGGTATTCCCAGGACGAGTCCGAGGGCGGCAGGTGCGACGCGTCCGACGACGACCTGCACGTCGTGTCGAACCCGCGCGGCCTGACCGGCTGCACCCTGAAGGACACGCTCAACGTCAACATGACCGACGCCGGCATCGAGGCGAAGGTGCACCGCGTGAGCGGCTGCGCGGGCATGTGGGCGAGGGCGGGCCAGGAGGCGTACACGGTCGGCGTCTGCGACGGCGTGATCCGCCTGTACGCCCTGGGCGACGCCGCCCCCAGCCAGAGCAACGAGCTGGCGTCCTGGCCGGTCAAGATGACCAGCGACCCGTACGTCGCCCTGGTCGTCATCGGCTCGGAGATCACCGTCTACGCCAACGGCGTCAAGCTCGGCTCGAAGGTCAACGAATCGATCAAGCGCGGCAAGGTCAACCTCGGCGCCTTCACCCCCAGCGGCGACGCCGCCGACGTCACCTTCTCCGACGTCCGCATCTACCAGCCCCAGTCCAACTCAGGCGGCGGCGGCAACCCGTCCCCGTCCCCGACCCCCTCGAAGTCCTGGTCCAACTCCCCATCCCCGACCCCGACCTGGAAGCCGACCCAGACCCGCTCCTCAGCCGCCTGACCCCACCGCCGCCCCCGGCACCCGCCGCCTCATGCGGCCGGGCGCCACGCTCACCGCGATGGTGTTCGCCGGACCCCGCACGACCACAAGCTGTGCGCTCCGGGCGACTGGTGCACACCGGCCCGGCTCCGGCCGCGAGGGCTCCGGCGCAAGCAGGCGTGCCCACGTCAGCTCCGGCGCGATCGCTGCCAGCTACGGCGGGGGTCGATGTCCGCTTGGCGGGGCCGGGATTGCGGGCGGTCGAGGCAAGGCCGCTGCCAGCTCCGGTGCGAGCGGACGCCCCGGTCGGCTTCGGCGTGAGCGCTGCCGGCCGCGGTGCGGTGGTGTCCGCTTGGCTGGACCAGGGCCGCGCGCGGTCGGGCCGCGGGCGCGTTGGCGGACGAGTCGCGGACGGCCAGTGCGAGGGCGCGTTGGTGGACGGGTTGCGGACGCGAGCGCTGCCGGCTTCGGTGTGAGCGCTGCCGGCCGCGGTGCGGTGGTGTCCGCTTGGCTGGACCGGGGCCGCGCGCGGTCGGGCCGCGGGCGCGTTGGCGGAGAAGTCGCGGACGGCCAGTGCGAGGGCGCGTTGGTGGACGGGTTGCGGACGCGAGTGCCGTCGGCTTGGGCGGGTGGTCGTGTCCGGGTCGTGTTCCGGGCGCGACTGGGCTGACTCCGATGTGAGGGGCGTGCCTGGGGCGGCTGCGGTGTGAGCGTCGCCGGCTGCGGTGGGAAGTGTTGCCAGCTGCGGTGGGGTAGGTGTCCGCTGGGTCCGGCCCGGGGCGCAGGCGGTCAGGGCGAGGGCGCTGCTGGCTCCGGTGTGAAGGGCGTGCCCGGGCGGCTGCGGTGTGAGCGCTGTCGGGTTCGGCGGGTGGGTGTGCCCGGGTCGGCTCCGGGGGTGAGCGTTGCCGGCCTCGGTGTGGGCGGGGCGTGCCTGGGTCGGATTCGGCGTCAGCGTTGCCGGCTGCGGCCCGGTGGGTGTGCCCCGGGCGGTGGCGTCCCCATGCTGTGGTGCGTGAGGTTCGGTTATGCGGTTCGCGTGGCTCGGTCGGACCGAAGCGCAACCGGTGAAGCCGGGTGGGGTGGTTCCGCGCTCCGGATGCCGGGCTTCGTGCCGTCGTCGCGGAACGACGGGCGGATCGCTGCCTGTCGGTCATGGTTCTCGACGGTGGCGAGCGGCCGGCGTCCGGACCCGTGGGTGCGGCCCTGAAGAGGGTGGCATTGCCGGGCAGCGTCAGGGTGAGTGCGGAGTCCGCGGCCCGGCCCAAAGGGTTGGGCGAGCTGGGGGCGTGTCCACGATCGGGGGACAGGGGCGGGCTTGTGCGCGATCGTGGTGGCGCGGGGTAGCCGGCCGGTGTGGGTGGGGCGGAGTGATCGAATAGCGGATCTGGCTGCCCGGGCGACCGGATCCGCGAGTCGATCATGGGGGCGGCGGCGAGGAAGGCCCCAGTCCGGCGGGAACGGCACCTCGACCGGCGGGTGAGGGGTGGGTTGAGCGCAGGGGGGAGTGGCCCGGGTGCCTGATGAAGGTGGCGAGGCCGGGCTGGGGGTCAGGGCTCGCCTTCGGTGGCTCCTTGCGGAGGGGAAGGCGAGCGCACCGACAAGCTAGCGGCGGGACCTCGCGGCGCGCGGGGCGACCAGGCGCGCCGCGGTCCAGTCCTTGCCGGCGTTGACCGTCGAGGTCTGCTGCAACCCGGCGGTGGGGGCCGACTCGTTGATATCGCTCGGCTCGACGTGCCCGGGGCGGCCGGCCTTGGGGGTGAGGAGCCACACCACACCGTTGTCCGCGAGCGGGCCCAGCGCGTCGATGAGCGTCTCGACCAGGTCGCCGTCGTCGTCGCGCCACCACAGCAGCACGACGTCTACGACCTCGTCGGTCTCCTCGTCAACCAGGTCCCCGCACCGGTCGATCAGGACGTCGCGGAGATCCTGGTCGACGTCGTCGTCGTACCCCATCTCCATAACGACCATGCCCGGTTCGACACCGAACCGGTCCGCCAGGCTCTTCACCTCGGCCTGACCCGCGGTCGCGTTCACTGTCCACTGCCTCCTGTCGCAACACCACTGTTAGCGCGTAGTCCACACAGTACGGGCCGTCAACGCAAGTGGCGCACCGATGCGATCGAAAAACTAAAGGTCCAAACTACCGGGCCAACAGCGATTTCGCTCCCTGGACGATCTGTTCCTCGGAGACGAGGACGTGGTTGGCGGCCGGGCCGAGCGGCACGAACGAGTCGACCGCGGCCACCCGGCGGGCCACGCCGACGTAGCCGGCGTCGACCAGGGCGGCGATGATGCCCTCGCCGACGCCGCCGGAGCGGCGGGTCTCGTCGACGACGAGGACGCGGCCGGTGTCGGAGGCGTGCTTGATGATGTCGCCGACGGGCAGGGGCGACAGCCAGCGCAGGTCGACGACCCGGCAGCCGACGCCCTCCTCCGACAGGCGGGCGGCGGCCCGCAGCGACATCCGGACGCCGTTGCCGAACGTGATGATGGTGAGGTCGTCGTTCGGGCCGCTGTGGTACGCGCGGGCCCGGCCGATCGGCACGTGGATGGCCGACCATTCGCTCGGTGGGGCGTACTCCGACAGCCACCAGTTGTCGCTGTCGCCGTGCAGGTCGCGGGTGTGGTACAGGGCGATCGGCTCCAGGAACACGCAGACGCTGCCGTCGACGACCGCGCTGGCGAGGCAGGTGCGCAGCATCGGGGCCGCGTCCTCGGCCCGGGCCGGCGCGGCGACCACGAGCCCCGGGATGTCGCGGAGCACCGCGAGGGCGTTGTCGTTGTGGAAGTGCCCGCCGAAGCCGAGCTGGTACGCGAGGCCGGCGACCCGGACGACCATCGGGTTGTGGTAGGCGCCCTGCGAGAAGAACTGCATGGTGGCGGCCTCGCCGCGCAGCTGGTCCTCGGCGTTGTGCAGGTAGGCCAGGTACTGGATCTCGGGCACGGGCAGCATCCCGGCGAGCCCGGCGCCGAGGCCGAGACCGAGGATGGAGGTCTCGTCGAGGAGGGTGTCGAAGACGCGGGCGCTGCCGAAGCGGTCCCGCAGGCCCTTCGTCACCCCGTAGACGCCGCCCTTGGCCGCCACGTCCTCGCCGAAGACCACCATCTGCGGGTACGCGAGCATCGCGTCGGTCAGGGCGGCGTTGATCGTCTGGGCGAGGGTGAGCGGGCCGGCGCGCTCGGGGAGCTTCCCGTTGAAGGCGGCCGCGCGGGTCGGCGGATGCCCGTTGGCACGGGTGTCGGCCGGCTCCGGCGACGCTTCCGATGTTTCCGGCACTTCCGATGCGTCCAGCACCTCGGTCGCCGCGGAATCCGAAGGCGACGGTGAATCC
>NZ_JBFANF010000036.1:5005-96070 GCF_040674675.1 Dactylosporangium sp. NPDC049742
CCCGAAGGCGACGGCGCACCCGAAGGCGACGGCGCACCCGAAGGCGACGGCGCACCCGAAGGCGACGGCGCACCCGAAGGCGACGGCGCACCCGAAGGCGACGGCGCACCCGAAGACGGCGACGGAGGCGCGGGCGCGTCGGTGTCGGGGGCGCGGTGGGAGTGCGGCGGCTCGTACGCCTCGGAGAACTCCAGGTCGTCGCCGATGTCGCTGCCCGCGTCGGGGTCCACGGCCTCGTCGACCAGGTCGGCGGCGGCATCGGCGACGGCCCGGGACACGCGGACCGGCCGGCGCGGCGCGAGCGGCGCCGTCACCTCGGAGGCGCTGGCCTGCTTCGGCTCGCCGAGGACCTCCTCCGCGACCCGGCGCACGTCCCAGCCGAGCTCGTCGTAGCGGGCCATCAGCTCCGACGGGGTGGCGACGCCCGCCTCGACGATGAGCCGGGCGGTGTGCACGAGCGGGTCGCGGGCGAGGTCGGCGGCGATCTCGACGGGGGTGCGGTACGCCATCTCGGCGTCGGCGCCGGCGTGGCCCATCAGCCGGACGGTGGTGAGGTGCAGGATCGCGGGCCGGCGGAAGCGGCGCACCCACGCGGCGGCCTCGGCGGCCCGGTCGTAGGTGGCCGCGCTGTCGCACCCGTCGGCGGCGTAGTACCGGAGCCCTGGGCGGCTGCTGAGGGCGGCGGCGACCCAGCCCTCGGGGGAGCGGACGCTGATGCCGAGGGAGTTGTCCTCGCAGACGAACAGCAGCGGCAGGCGCAGCCCGACGTGGTCGCACCAGCCGGCGGTGTTGAACGCGGCGGTCGCGGCGGCGTGGTTGATCGACGCGTCGCCGAAGGAGCAGACGACGAGGGCGTCGCCGGGCCAGCCGTGGCCGTTGGTGCCGGTACCGGCGTCGGCGTGCGCACCGGTGCGCCGGCGGCCGCGGCCCAGCGCGTACGCGACGCCGATCGAGCGCGGCAGGTGCGAGGCGATCGTCGAGGTGGTGGGCACGATGTGCAGGTCGGGGTGGCCGAAGACCTTGTGCCGGCCGCCGGCGATCGGCTCCTTCGCCGAGGCGACCACCCCGCGCAGGACGTCGCGGATGGGGTCGCTGCCGGGGACCTGGCCGGCGCGCAGGCAGTAGAAGCCGCCGGAACGGTAGTGCAGCAGGGCGGGGTCGGTCGGGCGCAGCGCCGCGGCGACCGCCGCGTTCCCCTCGTGGCCGGACGAGCCGATCGTGTAGTAGCCGGCGTTGAAGCTGCGCAGCCAGCGGGCCGCGAGGTCGAGGTGCCGGCTGGTGCACTGGGCGTCGTACAGCTCGCGGGCCTGCACACCGGTGAGTGCGGTGTCGTCACGCACCGGCTCGTCGAGGTCCCGGATGACCGTGGCGGCGACGAGCCCGGCGAGCTCCGCGCGGAACCGCTCGTCGAGGTCCTGAGGGGTGGTCACGTTCGACAGCATGGCCGACTTTGGTCTTCGTCTGCCAGTCCGACGCGTCGCCGGGTGCCGCGACGGTCACCGCCCGTTGCGCGCCGCCAGGGCTCTGTACTGCGAAGACTCCAGGAAGCCCGGCACCAGAAGTGCCGCGGTCACGCCGAGGTCGCGGGAGAGTGCCTCCTCAGGTGTGAGGAAGACCATTGCCTGCCCCTCACCGAGCACGATGTCGTCCTGGGTGGCGTCGGTGGCCGCGCAGTACACATGCATCTCCACCAGACCGTCGGCGGTCGTCACCGAGGGTCTCGTACCGGTGACGTAGTGCTCCAGGTCGGTGACGGTCAGTCCGGTCTCCTCCCACACCTCGCGGCGGGCCGCCTCCTCCGGCGTCTCCCCGTCCTCGATCTTGCCGCCGGGCATCGCCCACTGGTTGGGCGAGACCTTCGCGTGGGAGTCACGGTGCTGCATCAGGACCCGCCCCTGCGGGTCGACGAGGAACACGACGGCGACGCGACGCTCGATCACGTCAGAATCCTCCCGCGCCGGGGCCGGGAACCCCGGCAGGAAACGCGCTCATCCGTGCAGGAAGCTGAAACGGACCTGGCGGGTGGCGTTGTCGCCGTTCGGGTCGACCAGGCAGATCGACTGCCAGGTGCCCAGCGCGATCCGGCCGCCGACGACCGGCAGCGTCGCGTACGGCGCGACGAACGCCGGCATGACGTGGTCGCGGCCGTGGCCGGGTGAGCCGTGCCGGTGCCGCCAGCGGTCGTCGGCCGGCAGCACGTCGTCGAGGGCGCGCAGCAGGTCGTCGTCGCTGCCCGCGCCGGTCTCGATGATCGCGACGCCGGCGGTCGCGTGCGGGACGAACACGTGCAGCAGCCCGTCGCCGTCCGGCGCGTGCCCGGCGACGAACCGCGCCGCCTCGTCCGTGATGTCGCGCACCACCGGCCGGGAGCCGGTGCGCACGGTGATGACCTCGGAGTGCATGGACCCCAGTCTGTCAGTCGGACGAGGACGACGACGAGGAGCCCGAGTCGGACGACGACGAGGAGCCGGAGTCGCTGGACGACGACGAGCCCGAGTCGGAGGACGACCAGGACGACCCGGAGTCGTGCGAGTGGGAGTGCGAGTGGCCGTGGTCCATGCTGTGCCCCCACCCGTGGACGTGACCGCCGTGGGAGTCGTGGGAGCTGTGGTGCCCGCCCGAGGGGCCGGAGCCGCCGCCGTCCGGGGTCCAGTCGGGCCCGAGCTGGTCGGCGCCGAAGGGGAACGAGGACGACGACGGGCCGCCGCGCCGGAGCCCGCCGCCGGTCGTGTTGTTGAAGGCGGAGCTCACGGTGCCGCGCACCACCCGGCGCACGACGAACGTGACGACGACGACCACCGTGATGATCGAGGCGGTGACGCAGAGGACCGGGACCAGCAGCCACCAGGCGGAGTTGTCGGACACGGCCGGACCGTAGCCGATCCGGACCCGCGGTACGGTCGATCAGTCGCGGTTTTGTCACGCAGAAGTTACCCGCCGGTATCGTGTCGCGCGTCGCAGTTGACGCCCCGTAGACGTGACGGATTGCACTGAGGGCAGGCAGGATGGGACATGGGCTCACACATTGCCTCAACCCGAACACCCAGAGGCCATCCCGACCGGCCACCACCGTCCTACCTCGGGGGCGACCGGTCCTACACCTAGAAGGAACGCCTGTGTCCACCGAACGCAAGCGCCCAGTGATCAGCGACGGCCTGCCGAGTCAACTGCCGGACATCGACCCGGAGGAGACCACCGAGTGGGTCGAGTCGCTGGACGGAGTGATCGACGAGCGCGGCACGAAGCGCGCCCGGTACGTGATGCTGCGCCTGCTGGAGCGCGCGCGGGAGCGACAGGTCGGCGTGCCGCCGCTCACGACCACCGACTACATCAACACGATCGCGCCGGAGCGTGAGCCCTGGTTCCCCGGCGACGAGCACGTGGAGCGGCGCATCCGCGCCTACATCCGGTGGAACGCGGCGATGCTCGTGCAGCGCGCCCAGCGTCCCGACGTCGGCGTCGGCGGTCACATCTCGACCTTCGCCAGCGCCGCCAGCCTGTACGAGGTCGGCTTCAACCACTTCTTCCGGGGCAAGGACCACCCGGGCGGCGGCGACCAGATCTTCTTCCAGGGGCACGCCTCGCCGGGCATGTACGCGCGCGCGTTCATGGAGGGCCGCCTGAGCGAGCAGCAGCTCGACGGGTTCCGCCAGGAGCTGTCGCACGGCGGCATGGGCAAGGGCCTGCCCAGCTACCCGCACCCGCGGCTGATGCCCAACTTCTGGGAGTTCCCGACCGTCTCGATGGGCCTGGGCGGCATCAACGCGATCTACCAGGCGCGGTTCAACCGGTACCTGCACAACCGCGGCTTCAAGGACACCAGCCAGCAGCACGTATGGGCGTTCCTCGGCGACGGTGAGATGGACGAGCCGGAGTCGATCGGCGCGATCGGCGTCGCCGCCCGCGAGGAGCTGGACAACCTCACCTTCGTCATCAACTGCAACCTGCAGCGCCTCGACGGCCCGGTCCGCGGCAACGGCAAGGTCATGCAGGAGCTCGAGGCGTTCTTCCGCGGCGCCGGCTGGAACGTGATCAAGGTCGTCTGGGGCCGGGAGTGGGACCCGCTGCTGGCCGCCGACACCGACGGCGCGCTGGTCAACCTGATGAACGTCACCCCGGACGGCGACTACCAGACCTACAAGGCGGAGTCCGGCGCGTACGTGCGGGAGCACTTCTTCGGCCGCGACCCGCGCACGCGCAAGATGGTCGAGCACCTGTCCGACGACGAGATCTGGAACCTCAAGCGCGGCGGCCACGACTACCGCAAGCTGTACGCGGCGTACAAGGCGGCCACCGAGCACACCGGCCAGCCGACGGTCATCCTGGCCAAGACGATCAAGGGCTGGACGCTCGGCTCGCACTTCGAGGGCCGCAACGCCACCCACCAGATGAAGAAGCTGACGCTGCAGGACGTCAAGGACTTCCGCGACCGGCTGTACCTGGACATCCCGGACAGCGCGATCGGCGACAACCCGTACGCGGTGCCGTACTACCGGCCCGACGAGAAGTCCGACGAGATGCAGTACATGCGCGAGCGGCGGGCGCAGCTGGGCGGACCGGTGCCGAACCGGCGGACCACCCACGTGCCGCTGCAGCTGCCGCAGTCGTCGGTGTACGGGGACATCAAGCGCGGCTCCGGCAAGCAGAAGGTCGCCACCACGATGGCGTTCGTCCGCATGCTCAAGGACCTGATGCGCGACAAGGGGATGGGGCGGCGCTGGGTGCCGGTCATCCCCGACGAGGCCCGCACGTTCGGCATGGACTCGCTCTTCCCGACCGCGAAGATCTACTCGCCGCACGGGCAGAACTACACGCCGGTCGACCGGGAGCTGTTCCTGAGCTACCGGGAGTCCACCAGCGGGCAGATCCTGCACGAGGGGATCAACGAGGCCGGCTCGGTCGCGTCGTTCACGGCCGCGGCGACCAGCTACGCCACCCACGGCGAGCCGATCATCCCGGTCTACATCTTCTACTCGATGTTCGGCTTCCAGCGCACCGCCGACGGCATCTGGGCGGCCGCCGACCAGATGTCGCGCGGCTTCCTGCTGGGCGCCACCGCGGGCCGCACCACGCTCAACGGTGAGGGCCTGCAGCACGAGGACGGTCACTCGCTGCTCATCGCGGCGACGAACCCGGCCGTGGTGGCCTACGACCCGGCGTTCGGCTTCGAGATCGCGCACATCACCGAGAACGCGGTCAACCGGATGTACGGCGAGAAGCCCGAGGACCTCATCTACTACCTGACGATCTACAACGAGCCGATCTTCCAGCCGGCCGAGCCCGAGGGCCTGGACGTGCAGGGCGTGCTCAAGGGCCTCTACAAGTACCTGCCCGCACCGGTGCAGGAGGGCCCGAAGGCACAGATCCTCGCCTCCGGCACCGGCATGCAGTGGGCGCTGAAGGCGCAGAAGCTGCTCGCCGAGGAGTGGGGCGTGGCCGCCGACGTGTGGTCCGCGACGTCGTGGACCGAGCTGCGCCGCGACGCGATCGTCGCCGAGGAGCACAACCTGCTGCACCCGGCCGACGAGCCGCGGGTGCCGTACATCACCCAGGCGCTGCAGGACGTCGAGGGCCCGGTCATCGCGGTCTCCGACTTCATGCGGGCCGTGCCGGACCTGATCGCCCGCTGGGTGCCCACCGACTACACGTCGCTCGGCACCGACGGCTTCGGTCTGTCCGACACCCGGCACGCGCTGCGCCGGCACTTCCACGTCGACGCCGAGTCGGTCGTGGTCGCCACGCTGCGCCAGCTCGCCCGCCGCGGCGAGGTGCCCGCGTCGGCCGCCGCGGACGCGGCGAAGAAGTACGCGATCGACGACGTCAACGCCGCCCCGGTGGGGGAGACCGGCGGCGACTCCTGATCGACGGGTAGCGAGGGCCGTCCGCACGGACGGCCCTCTCTTTCGGCAAAGAGGTTTGCGGCGTAAAGTAGTTTGCATGACCCCGGTCGATGACGACGCGCCGCCCGCCTCGCCGGCGGAGTCCCTCGCCCTCATCCAGCAGGAGCGCACGGCCGTCACCAGCACCATCACCCCCAACCCGCTCGTCTACTACCTGCCCTGGGGCCTCGCCTGGCTGGTGGGTTACGGGCTGCTGTTCCTGCGGTTCGGCCCCGGCGGCCGGGTCTTCGTCGACCTGCCCGAGTGGCTGCCGCTCGTCGTGCTGTTCGCGGCGATGGCGGCGGCGATGGTGAGCACCCTGGTCGCGTCCGTCCGGCGCGGGCGCGGCGTCGAGGGCCGCTCGTCGTGGCAGGGCACGGCCTACGGGATCGCCTGGTTCCTCGCGTTCGCCGGCGTCGGCTCCACCACCGGGCGCTTCGTCCGCTACCTGCCCCAGGACGAGCAGGGCCTGCTGTGGGCCTGCGTCTCGGTCGGCACCGTCGCCGTCATGTACATGACGGGCGCCGCCATCTGGCTGTCGCGCGACATGTTCGTCCTCGGCGCCTGGCTCACCGTCATCAACATCGCCGGCGTCGCCCTCGGCCCCGGCTGGCACTCGCTGCTGATCTCCGCCGGCGGTGGCGGCGGCCTGTGCCTGCTGGCGGTGGTCTTCTGGTGGCGGGGACGGCGGCGTGGCTGAGCTCGACCCCGTGATCCACGCCCAGGCGCGGCTGCGGATCATGGCCGCGCTGTCCGGGCTGCCCGCCGGCGACCGGATGACCTTCCCCCGCCTGCAGGAGCTGCTCGACATGACGGCCGGGAACCTGTCGGTGCACCTGACGAAGCTCGAGCAGGCCGGCTATGTCGACCTGGTCAAGTCCTTCCGCGGCCGCACCCCGACGACCTCGGCCGCCCTCAGCACCCGCGGCCGGGTCGCCTTCGACGACTACACGACCGCCGTCCGCGCCCTCCTAGACCCCACCAGGGAGTCCTGATGCTCCTCGCCCGCACCGTCGACGTCGCCCGGCGCTACGGCGCCGGCGCCAAGGCCCAGGTCGCGCTCGACGGCGTCAGCCTCGACATCCATGCCGGGGGCGTGGTCGGGCTGCTCGGCCCCAACGGCGCCGGCAAGTCGACGCTCGTCAACCTGCTCGTCGGCCTGCGCCGCCCGACGAGCGGCACCGTCGAGCTCTTCGGCGGCGACCCCCGCGACCCGGCCTCCCGCCGCCGGATCGGGGTCACCCCGCAGGAGACCGGCCTGCCCGCGACGCTGCGGGTGCGCGAGTGCGTGGCGTTCGTCGCGGCCCACTTCGCCGACCCGGTCCCCACCGGTGAGCTCCTGGAAGGGTTCGGCCTGACGGAGGTCGCCGGCCGGCAGACGGGCGGCCTGTCCGGCGGGCAGAAGCGCCGCCTCGCCGTCGCGCTCGCCTTCGCCGGCCGTCCCGACCTGGTGTTCCTGGACGAGCCGACGACCGGCCTGGACGTGCAGGCGCGCCGCGACCTGTGGGCCCACATCCGGGCGTACGGGCGCACCGGCACCGTCGTGCTGACCAGCCACTACCTGGAGGAGATCGAGGCCCTCGCCGACCGGGTCGTGGTCCTCGGCGGCGGCCGGGTCCTCGCCGACGACACCGTCGCCGCGATCCGCGCCATGGTCGGCATCCACCGGGTCAGCCTCGACAGCGCGACGCTGCCCGAGCTGCCGGCGCTGCCCGGCGTCGTCGGCGTCGAGCAGGCCGACGGCCGCACCTCGCTGCTCACCGCCGACCCTGACCAGCTCGTGCGGGACCTCGTCACCACGGGCGTGCCGTTCCGCGGGCTGCAGGTCCGGCCCACCAGCCTCGAAGAGGCATTCCTGACCCTGACGGGACGCTGATCATGTCGCTCGCGCTCACGCATGCCCGGTTCCGCATCCTGGAGACCGCCCGCATCCCCGTCGCCGTCGTCGGCGGGGCGTTCTTCCCGGCCGCGTCGATGCTGTTCTTCGTCGTGCCGTTCGCCGGGGACGACCCGGTCGGCGCCACCTACGCGACCGCCTCGATGGTCATGTTCGCGGTGATGACCAGCTCGCTGTTCACCTACGGCGTCGGCGTCGCCGAGGACCGCGCCCAGCCGTGGGACCCCTACAGCCGCACCCTGCCGGCCGGGCCCGCCGTCGCCTTCACCGGGCGGGTCCTGTCCGGGCTCACGTTCATGTTCCTGTCGCTGATCCCGGTCGTCATCATCGGCGCCACCCTGACCGCCGCCACCGCCTCCCCGGTGCAGTTGCTGCTCGCCCTCGGCGCGGTCGTGCTCGGCGCCCTGCCGTTCACGTTCATGGGCCTGGCGATCGGCTATTCCCTGCCGACCAAGGCCGCCCTCGCGGTCGCGCAGATCATCTTCTTCCCGCTCGCGTTCGGCGGCGGGCTGCTGTCGTCGCCCGGCGACGCGCCCGGGTTCGTCGAGACGATCGCGCCGTTCCTGCCGACCCGCGGCGCCGCCGAGCTGCTCTGGGCCGCGGTCGGCGACTTCACGGTGTCGGCCACCTCGATGGTCTCCCTGGCCGCCTGGACGGTCGCGGCGGCGGGCCTCGCGGCCTGGGCGCACCGCCGCGACGAGGGAGCCCGCTTCAGCTGATCCGCACTCCGGCGCCCCCCGGTCGGCGACAAAATGCCGATTGGGGGGCGCCGATGTTTGTCGCAAAAGCGCCCACCGGATCTTTCCTGGTCATTACCCTGGAGTGGGGGGCGGCGGCTACCACCGGCGGTGGAATTCTACGAACCGTTCGACCGGACGCGCCGTTTCTCCGATCACACATGAATTCTTTCTTCGGGGAATATGAAATGTATCTTTGGTACCGCGACCAGGCGGTGCGCGTCCCGTTGTCCTCCACGAGGGCGCGGGCGAAGGGGACGAGGGTGACGGGGGCGGTGACGGCCGTGGCGCAGCCGGACGCGGTCGGCCTCGTCGTGGCGTACCTGCGCGCACAGCACCATCTGTCCGACGCGACCCTGGTGACCTCGCGACCGGCCAATCCGACGAGTGATCCAGCGGTCCTGCTCGTGGAGGCGGTGGGGGAGCCGGTCCGCTCCCGCCTGCCGTGGGCACGGCAGACCCGCTGGCGGATCGGGCTCCAGGCGTGGGCCGCACCCGACCGAGCGGAGGCGGTCGTCTACGGTGCGTTGACTGCGTTGCTCGCGGCGCGCGGCGTCAGGCTGCCCGAGGGCGGCCGGATCGTCCGGGTCGACCCCGCCGCCCAGCCGACCGAGGTGCCCGACCGGAATGCGGGCGCCGACGTTCGCCGGGTGGTGGCAACCGTGGACGTCCTGGTGAGTTACTGATCAATTGAGTAGATCAACACTCAGGGTTGAGTAGGTATTCACGCAACCCTTGAGTAGCCCTGTCGGGCGACAAGGGTCGACGTAGGGCTACACCGGCGCTACGTTGGGCAGCGGCATGAATTCTGCACGTGAATTTTTTCCGATGCCTAGCGCGCTCGTCGACCCCCGCCGCTCGGGCGATGTCCCGTGCCCGGGCGGCGGAGGCCTCCCGGGCACGGGCGCCGGCGGCCGTCACGGCGCTGGTCACGGGACATCGCCCATCGACGGCGCTGGTTGCCCGTGGCTGAGTGGCGGCCCGGTCGCGGAGAACGGCGACGGCCGGTCCCCCCGAGAGGACCGGCCGTCGGCTGTGGTGGGGTCAGGCGGCGGTGCGCCAGGTGCCCCGCTGTCCGGCGCCCGCCAAGGGCCCGGCCCCGATCGCGTCGAGCATGAGGGCCTGCACGGCGTAGGGCTCCGCCGGCCGCCAGCCGTGCGACTCGGGGGACAGCTCCCAGCGCACCCGCCCGCCGAACTGCGGGCTCGGCGCCGCCGGCACCCACGACCCCTGCCCGTGCAGCACCACGCCGGGCTGCTGGGCCAGCTCCGGCAGCAGCCCGTGCCCGGGCAGCACCAGGAACGACCAGCGGTCCCCCTGACCCTTCTGTCGGGCCACCATGACCGGCCCGCGCGCCGCGACGAAGCCGTCGCCGAGCAGCGCGGCCCGGCCCAGCGCGCCGGGGACCTCCAGCACGTCGAAGGCGTACCCGGTCGGGAACAGGACGCTGTAGGGGTGCACGCGCCACCACTCGGCGACGGCCGACGGAGACCGGCTCGGCGTGTTGGCGGTGGGGTGGCACGCCACGGTGCGGCAGCCGGGCTGGCCGCAGTCGAAGCGGCGCTCCCTGGCGTGCCGGCCCGCGCTCTGGCCGACCAGGTAGGCGCCGGGCAGCACGTGCCAGCCGTGTTCGGCGTACCGGACGGCCGCTTTGCGGAGTTTGGCGCGTTCCCAGGACCGCATGTGCTCCTCCTAGCAGCGGAGATCACTCGAAAGTGCACACAGAACCACGTCGCGTCACCGGACGTCGTGTGCGTCGTTGGCAATGACAACGGGGTCTGCAACTTGCACATCAGAACGTATGAGCACGAACGCCGGACGAACCGCACAAAAGGTGCGATTTCGGCCGAGCGGGTGACCTCCGGAGGTGAGCGGCGTGGATGAGCTGCCGATCGGGCGGCGCGTGGCCTACTGGCGGAACCGGCGCAAGATGTCCCAGCAGGTCTTCGCGGACCGGCTCGGGAAGTCGAAGAGCTGGGTCGACAAGGTCGAGCGCGGCGTGCGGCGCCTGGACAAGTTCTCGGTGGTCTACGAGATCGCCGACGTGCTCCAGCTCGACGTGCAGATCCTGCTGGGCAAGGACCCCGAGCGGCGCCCCGACAGCGTCAACTGCGTCGACCAGGTCGAGGTCGAGGAGATCCGCGCCGCGCTGGAGCGCTACGACCAGATCAGCGCCTTCTTCTACGCGCCGCCCGAGCCGCCGCCCCTCGCCGAGATGCGCAAGGCCGTCACCCACGCGTGGCTGAGCTACCAGCACGCGAAGTACGGCATGCTCGCCCGCACCCTGCCCCGCCTCCTGCGGGAGGCCCAGGCCGCCGACACCGCCTACGTCGACGGCGGGCAGAGCCGCGAGGCCGCCCACCTGCTCGGGCAGGTCTACCAGATCGCCTCCTCGGCGCTGCGCAAGCTCGGCGAGCACGAGCTGGCCTGGCTCGCCGCCGACCGGTCGATCGCGGTGTCGCAGCGCGCCGGCGACCAGCTCCTCGCCGGCGCCGCCACCACCAGGGTCGCCCTCGCCCTGCTCGCCCTCGGCCGGTCCCGCCCGGCGCTGGAGATCAACGTCAACATCGCCAACCGGCTCGCCCCCGGCTCCGACGGCAACGACTGCGCACCCGAGCGCCTGTCGGTCTACGGGATGCTGCTGCTGCAGGGCGCGATGGCCGCCGCCCGCATCGGCGACGGCGCCACCGTCCGGGACCTGCTCGGCGGGGCGGAGGAGGCGGCCCGCGGGCTCGACGGCGACCACAACTACTACTGGTCCAGCTTCGGGCCGACGAACGTGAAGCTGCACCGCGCCGCCGCCGCCGTCGAGCTCGGCGAGGGGCGCCACGCGGTCGAGGTGCACGAGTCGCTGAACCTGGAGGCGTTCCACGCGCTGCTGCCGGAGCGCCGCGCGCACCACTACCTCGACCAGGCCCGCGCCTACGCCCTCCTCGGCGACATCGAGCAGGCCAGCGAGATGCTCCTGGAGGGCGACCGGCTCGCCCCCTCGGAGATCCGCTGCCGGCCGCTGGCCCGGGAGGTGCTCAGCGACGTCCTGCGGCGCACCCGCGGCACCCCCTCGGCGCCCGTCGCTGAACTCGCCGAGCACATGAGCGTGGGGGTGTAGGGCACGGGGTAGCACAATGCCCGCATGGCCGGTCATGTCCTGTACGCCGTGATGTGCGGATCGCCTGTCACGCAGCACGCCAGCAAGCTGGTGTCGCTCGCCCAGGCGAAAGGCTGGGAGGTCTGCGTGGTCGCCACGCCGGACGCCCTCAAGTGGCTCGACATCCCGAGCCTCATCGCCCAGACCGGGCACCCGGTCCGGCACCGGTACAAGTACCCCGGAGACCCCGACATCCTCCCGCAGGCCGAAGCCATGATCGTCGCCCCGGCCACCGTCAACACGATCAACAAGTGGGCCGCGGGCATCGCCGACACCCTGGCCCTCGGCCTCGTCGTCGAGGGCCTCGGCATGGGCCTGCCGATCGTCGCGGTGCCCTTCACCAACGCCGCCATGGCCCGGCACCCCGCGTTCGGCGAGTCGATCGAGAAGCTGCGGGCCTGGGGCGTCACCGTCCTCTACGGCCCCGACGTCCTGCCCCTGCACCCGCCGGGCACGGGCGAGCGGATCACGGACCGCTTTCCCTGGCATCTGCCCGTCGAGGCGGTCGGCCCGCCGCGGGTGGAGTAACGTCGCGCCGTGCTAGTCGCCGAACTCGTCGAACTCATCGAGCAGCGCTACCCGACCTCGTGGGCCGAAAGCTGGGACCGGGTCGGTCTCACCCTCGGTGAGCCGTCCGCGGAGGTCACCAGGGTCTTCCTCGCCGTGGACTGCGACCCCCGCACGGTCGAGGAGGCGGTCTCCGCCGGCGCGGACCTGATGTTCACCCACCACCCGCTGCTGCTGCGCGGCGTGTCCAGCGTCGCGCCCACCACGTACAAGGGCGCGATCGTCCACCGGATGATCAAGGCGGGCATCGCCCTGTACACCGCGCACACCAACGGCGACGTCGCCGCCCCCGGCGTGTCCGACGCGCTCGCCGCACGGCTCGGCCTCGCCGGCCTCCGGCCGCTGGTCCCGACCGCCGACGACCGCGGTCACGGGCGCGTCGGCGAGCTGCCATCTGCGATGGCACTGTCGGACCTGGCCGCGCTCGTGTCGTCGGCAGTGGGTGATGTACGGGTGGCAGGGGTCCCCACGGACACGGTCCGGACGGTTGCCGTGTCCGGGGGTGCGGGCGACGCGTTCCTGGCCGACGCGGCGCGGGCCGGCGTTGACGCATACTTGACTGCGGATCTGCGCCACCACCCGGCGCACGAGCACCTGGCCAACGGCGGCCCCGCGCTGCTGGACGTCTCGCACTGGGCGTCGGAGCGGCCGTGGCTCGACGACGTGGCGGCGTTCCTGCGGCAGGAAGCCGGCTTGCAGACCATCGTGTCCGATGTGGACACCTCACCGTGGACGTTCACCTTGGAGGACCGCAACCAGTGAAGGCCGACCCAGAGGCTCAGCGCCGCCTGCTCGACCTGCAGGCGATCGACATCGCGCTCACCCAGCTCGCGCACAAGCGCAAGTCGCTGCCCGAGCACGCGGAGCTCGACCGGCTGGCCCGCGAACTGTCCACGATGGAGGACGAGCGTGTCCGCGCCCAGGTCGCCGTCGACGACCTCGACCGCGACATCAGCCGCCTCGAGCGCGACGCCGAGCAGGTCCGCGCCCGCAAGGACAAGGACCAGTCGCGGCTCGACGCCGGCACCGGCCCCGCCCGCGAGCTGGAGGCCCTGCAGCACGAGATCGCCACGCTCAAGCGGCGCCAAGGCGAGCTGGAGGACGCCGAGCTGGAGCTGATGGAGCAGCGGGAGACCGCGCAGGCCGCCCTCGACGAGGTCGCCGGCCGGCTCACCGAGACCCGCTCCGTGCGGGCGGCCGCCGAGCAGCGCCGCGACGAGACCCTGGCCGGGATCGCCAAGGACGAGGAGTTCCGCCGCTCCGGCCGCAAGCCCCTCGCCGCGGACCTCCCCGCCGACCTCATCACCCTGTACGACAAGATCCGCGAGTCCAGCGGCGGCATCGGCGCCGCCATGCTCCGCCACGGCCGCTGCGAAGGCTGCCGCCTGGAGCTCGCCGGCGGCGACAAGGCCCGGGTCAAGGCCGCCGCCGCCGACGAGGTCGTCCGCTGCGAAGAATGCCGGCGCATCCTCGTCCGGACCGCGGAGTCCGGCCTGTGAAGGTCACGATCGAGGCCGACGGCGGGTCCAGGGGCAACCCCGGCCCCGCCGGCTACGGCGCGGTCGTCCGCTCCACCACCGGCGAGGTCCTCGCCGAACGCCTCGGCCGGCTCGGCGTCACCACCAACAACGTCGCCGAGTACACCGGCCTCATCGAGGGTCTCCGCGCCGCCACCGAGCTCGGCGCCGACGAGGTCGAGGTCCGCATGGACTCGAAGCTGGTCGTCGAGCAGATGTCGGGCCGCTGGCAGATCAAGCACCCCGGGCTGGTCCCCCTGGCGGCGGAGGCGGGGGACCTGGCCCGCTCGTTCCGCTCGGTCCGCTACTCGTGGATTCCCCGCGAGCGGAACAAGCACGCCGACCACCTGGCGAACGCCGCCATGGACGGCGCCTCCACCCCGCCCCCCGCTCCCGGCTCCGCCGCGGCTGCTGATTCCGCCGCCGCTTCTGGTTCGGCTGACGCTTCTGGTTCGGCTGACGCTTCTGGTTCCGCTGCTGCGGACGCCGCTCCGGTCGCGGGCCCCGACTCACCGGGCCGCGCGGCCGCTCGCGCCGTCGCCGCCGCCGCGAGCTCGTCTTCGTCTCGTGGCCCGTCGTCTGCCGCTGGCTCGTCTTCCGCGGACCTCTCTTCTTCCGAGGGCTCGTCTTCGGGTGCGGGATCGGCCGGTGCTGCCCGCTCGTCCGGTTCCTCCGGCACCCCAGCACAGACGTTGGTCAATACGTTGGACGTCGATGCCGGGCCGGCGGAGCCCGTGGCCCGGTCCTGGGCGCCGCCGTCGACCGGGTCGCCGTTGCGGATGCTGCTCGTCAGGCACGGCGAGACGCCGTACACCGCCGAGAAACGCTACTCGGGGCGCAGCGACATCCCGCTGTCCGACCGCGGGCGTGACCAGGCCGGTCGTGCCGCCGGCCGGATCCGGGACCTCGCCCCCGACCTCGCCGCCGTGGTCAGCTCGCCGCTGCGGCGGTGCCTGGAGACCGCGGCCGCCGTGCGTGGCCTCGTCGGCGACGTCGAGATCGTCACCGACCAGGACCTCGTCGAGTGCGACTTCGGCGAGTGGGACGGGCTGACGTTCGCCGAGGTGCGGGCCGCGTACCCGGCCGAGCTCGACCGCTGGCTCGCCTCACCCCTGGTCGCACCGCCCGGCGGGGAGTCGCTGCAGCAGGTCACCATCCGGGTGCGGCGGGCGGTCCGGCGGCTCCAGCAGCAGTACGCGGGGCAGCGGATCGCCGTCGTCAGCCACGTGACCCCGATCAAGTCGATGCTCCGCGACGCCCTCGCCGCCGGCGACGCGTTCATGTACCGCCTGTACCTCGACCCCGCCGGCCTCTCGATCGTCGACTCATGGCCTGACGGAGGGGTCGCCGTGCGTACCGTCAACGACACCGCACACCTGAGCTGACGCCGGGCCGCCTCATGGCGGGCGCCGCGGTGGCTCTGGCGCTGGCCGCGGCGTGGGGACTGGCGCTCGCCGACCGTGAGCGGCCCGCGCGTTGCCGGTGCGGATGGTCAGGTCAGCGCCCGGTACAGCAGGACCAGGCCGACGCCGGTGCCGAACGCCACGATCACCCACTTCAGCACCGCGGACGGGAGCCGCCGGGCGAGGCGGGCGCCCACGTAGCCGCCGAGCATCGCGGTCGGCGCCACCACCAGCACGTCCACCCACTCGACCGGCCCGAACAGCGCGAACACGCAGACCGTCACCAGGCCGGCGATCGCGGACACGACGTTCTTCAGCGCGCTGATCCTGGCCATCGACTGGTCGAGCACCAGACCGAGCGCCGCGACCAGCATGACGCCGAGCGCGGCGCCGAAGTAGCCGCCGTACAGCGAGCCGGCGAACACCATCGCGTGCAGGCTCAGCGTCCTGCGTGCCGGCGACATGTCCCGCGGGTTGCCGACCAGCTTGCGCAGCCGGTCCTGGAACGCCAGGGTGGTGGCCGCCGCCAGTACCAGGAACGGCACCACCAGGTCGAACGCCCTCGTCGGCGTGATCAGCAGCAGCACGCACCCGAGCGCCGCGGCCACCACCGACGTCGGCACGATACCCGCCACCGTCCGCCGCGGCAGCTCGCTGAGGTCCATCCGGCTGCCGTACACCGAGGCGACGTACCCCGGGAACACCGACACCGAGTTGGTCACGTTCGCCGCCACCGGGCTCAACCCCGTCGCGATCAGCGCCGGAAACGTGATCAGCGACCCGCCGCCGGCGATCGCGTTGACCGTGCCGGCGGCCAGCCCGGCCCCGGACAGGAGCGCGATGTCTGCAAGGTTCATGGTGCCGCCTACCATAGTCATCACGACGGACGAGTCGACCGGGCGGCCGCGTCGGCACCTTCACCGGTGCCGCCGAGGAACGTCCGGGCTCCACAGGGCAGGGTGGTTGTTAACGGCAACCCGGGGCGACCCGCGGGACAGTGCCACAGAGAACAGACCGCCCGGCCCCTCGGGGCCGGGTAAGGGTGAAACGGTGGGGTAAGAGCCCACCAGCGCCCCGGGTGACCGGGGCGGCTAGGTAAACCCCACCCGGAGCAAGGTCAGACGCAGGCGTTCGAGGGCGGCCCGCCCGAGCCTGCGGGTAGACCGCTAGAGCCTGCCGGCAACGGCAGGCCGAGATGGATGGCCGCCCCCGCCCCTCAGGGCGAGGACAGAACCCGGCGTACAGGTCGACTCGTCCGTCGCTGCGACAACCCCCACCGCTCCGCGGCGGGGCCCCGGCGGGGGTTCCCACCCGCACCCCCATGCGCCGCCGCGGTGGCGTACTGCCAGCGCGCTGAGCGCGCGGCAGGACCTGCGCGTCCCGCGCGCCATCGCCGCCGGTCCGTCCGGTCGCGTCCGTTGCTCCACTCCGTGCCGGTCTCGTCGCCGGCGTGGCCGCCACCGCGGCACCGACGCCCTTCGGTGCGGCATGACTGCGTCCGGTGTGCCCCGGTCGCCGGGGGCATCACACCCGACGCTCAGTTGACGGTTCGGATGGCGGCCGCGGCGATGAGGACGACGCCGACCGCGACGGCCGACCAGGCGACTGGCGGCACGGGACGACGACCGTACAGGCTCAGCGGCACCTAGAGAAAATGTCGGTCGGGGTGGAACCGGGGCGGGGGTTCGGGGGTGACAGGAGTATGGGCAGGTCCAGCAGTCGCGATGCGGTGTCTGATTTGTACGCGGCCAGCTACTCGAGGCTCGTCGGTGTGGTGGCGCTGGTCGCCGGGGGGAGGGCGGAGGCCGAGGAGTGCGTGCAGGAGGCGTTCGTGCGGCTGCTCGGGCGGTGGGAGCACGTGTCCCGGCTCGAGTCGCCGGAGGTGTGGGTGCGGACCGTGGCGATCAGGCTGGTGGCCAACCGGCGGCGGAACGCGCGGAGTGCCCTGCGGGCGCTGCTGCGGCACGGGCCGCCGGTGGACGCGTCGCCGCCGAGTGGGGACCGGGTGGATCTCACGGCGGCGCTGCGGCGGTTGCCGGTCGGGCAGCGGCAGGTGGTCGTCATGCATCACCTGCTCGGGTACGGCGTGGAGCAGACCGCGGAGCTGCTGGACGTCGCGCCCGGGACGGTGAAGTCGCGGTTGAGCCGGGCCCGGAGCGCGCTCGCGGGGCTGCTGAGAGAGGAGGCGTCGAATGTCTGAGCTCAGGGATCTGCTGGCGGCCGAGGCGAAGCGGCACGAGCCGGGGCAGGCGCCCGCGTTCGGCGAGGTGGTGCGGAAGCGGCGGAACCGGGACCGGCGGCACCTCGCCGTCGTGGGGGCGGTCGTGGCGGTGGCGCTGGGGGCGACCGCCGGACCGACGCTGTGGGGGCAGAAGCAGCAGCCGGCTACCGCGGCTCGAGCGGTCGTCACCGGAACGCTCCTGATGGTCGGCGGGCCGATACCAGGGTATTCGCGCGGCACCGCCGGGACGGTGTGGTTCGGCGCGGCTGACGGCACGACCACGAGCACCACCTCGGCGGCCGACGGGCGGTTCAGCATCAGGTTGACGCCGGGGCAGTACGTCGCGACCGGAGAGCCCGTGAACAGCGGCATGCCGTGGTGTCGCGCCGAGGAGCCCGTGGTCGTCCCGCCGGAGGGGCTGCACGACGTGCGGGTGCTGTGTCATATGCGCTGATGCGCCGCGGATACTGAGAGGACCGAAAATCAGCGGGGGAGTGGCGATGACAGCACAGGCGGCACGGAGCACCGAGCAGCGCGTGGCGGACACGGTACGGCGGCTGGAGGAGGACGTCGACGCGTGGGTGGCGACGGCGTCGGCGGACGGGGAGCCGTGCATGGTGCCGCTGTCGTTCCTGTGGGACGGGGCGACCCTGCTGTTCTCGACGGCCGTCAACAACCCGACGGCGCGCAACCTCCAGGCCAACGGCCGGGCCCGCGTCGGTGTGGGGCCGACGCGGGACGTGGTGCTCATCGAGTGTGCCGTGCAGACCGTGCCGGCCGGCGACCTGACGGACGGCACGAAGGACGCGTTCGCCGAGAAGACGGGCTTCCGGCCGGGGAAGGGCTACGTGTACTTCCGGATGACGCCGCTGTGGATCCAGGCCTGGCGCGAGGCCAACGAGCTGGCCGGCCGGGACCTGCCGGCGCTCACGCCACCGAGGTGAACGCCAGCATCTCCCACGGGCCCGCGCTCGCGCCGTTGGCGCGCAACATGTTGGCGGAGCTGCCGGTCAGGTCGACGCGGACGCTGACCCAGCCCTTCGTGGACTGGTTGCGCAGGTAGTAGACGCCGGCGTCGGACCAGACCTCGAAGACCTCCCAGACGCCCGGCCACTCGCCCCGCCCGCGCATCATGCCGCGGAGGTTGCCGCTGTACCCGTATTCGGCGGTCACGAGGTAGCCGGAGCTGGCCTGGATGTAGATGGTGTCGGTCCGGCCGTTGTAGGCGCAGAGGCGGAAGTGCTCCCACGTGCCCAGCGCGCCGGCCGTGGAGCGGGCCCGCAGCATGTTGTGGCTGCTGCCGGTGTACCCCTGCTCCTCCGAGACGTAGCGCGCCGTGCGGTAGCTGTAGATGTAGAACCGCTGGCAGATCGAGGCGCCCGGGATGCCGACCGGCCCGAGGGCGTTCGCCTGCGCCTCACCGCCGCCGAGGTCCAGCGAGGTGCGCGTCAACCCCTTCGTGGCGGGATCGTCCTCGGCGGCCGCGGGGGAGGCGCCAGGGCTGGGCGCGGCGTGCGCGGACGCCGGGACCAGCAACGCGAGCAGGACAACGGCAGCGGACAGCAACCCCCGGGCACGGCGCACAGCGACTCCAAGCGTGATGTAGTACGACCCCGCCGGACATGCTGGACGAACGCATCGATGAGTGTCAAGACCCGTCGAAAAGCTTCAGGGTTGCGGCGTGCAAAGTGGCGCTCCGTGCGAAAACCGACGCCCCGGGACCGGGTTCCGGCCTGCCGTCGAGGCCGCTGTACCGCCCGCCGGCCTCCCGCACGATCAGCGACGTCGCCGCGAAGTCCCAGATCTGCCCGCGGGTCTGCACGCACAGGTCGAGCCGCCCGTCGGCGACGAGCAGCGCCGCGTGCACCGGCCACGGCTCCTTGCGCGCCACGGCGGTCAGCGGCTCCAGCATCGCCCGCTCGGGCCGGAAGACGTAGTCGTCGGGGATGACGCCGAGCGTCGCACCCTCGGGCGTCTCGGCGCCGTCGGCGGCCACGCGCAGCCGCCGCGCGTCGTCGCCGCCGATGCCGCCCTGGAACGAGCCGCCGCCACGCGAGGCCCACCAGATGGTGCCCTGCGCCGGTACAGCGGCGACACCCGCGACGATCTCGCCGTCCTCCTCCAGAGCGACGAGCACGAGCCAGCGGTCGTCGCCGGCGACGAACATCGCGGTGCCGTCGATCGGGTCGATGATCCAGCGGCGGCCGCCGGTGCCGGTGAGCCCGCCCTCCTCGCCGAGGACCGCGTCGCCGGGGCGCTCCTCGGCCAGCACGGCCCGGATCGCGGCCTCGACGGCGCGGTCGGCCTCGGTGACGACGCTGCCGTCGGCCTTGATCTCCTTCGGCAGCCCGGCGAGGGCGGCGAAGTAGCGCATGCCGACCTCGGCCCCGGCGAGCGCGGCCCGCCGGGCGAGGAGGAGGTCGCTCACAGGCGCGCCAGGTCGACGAAGTACGTCGGGTACGTCTTCGACACGCAGCGCGGGTCGCGGATCTCGATGCCGGGCACGCGCAGGCCGAGCAGCGCCAGGCTCATCGCCATCCGGTGGTCGTCGTACGTGTGGAAGGCCGTCGGCGCGGGCGTCCCCGGGTTGACCGTGAAGCCGTCCTCGTCCTCGACCGCGTCGATGCCGGCGCGGCGCAGCTCGGTGACGATCGCGGCGATCCGGTCGGTCTCCTTCTTGCGGATGAAGCCGATGCCGCGCACGCGCGTGGGGGAGTCGGCGAACACCGCGACCGCCGCCAGGGTCTGCGCGGTGTCGGAGATGTCGGCCATGTCGACGTCGATGCCGTGCAGCGTGCCGGTGCCCGTGACGGTGACCCGGTCGGCGGTCCGCTCGACCCGCGCGCCCATCTGCTCCAGCAGGTCCGCGAAGCGCACGTCGCCCTGCAGGCTGCTGGTGCCGAGCCCCTCGACGGTGACCCGGCCGCCGGTGATCGCGGCGGCGGCGAGCACGTACGACGCGGCGCTCGCGTCGGGCTCGATCGCGTAGTCCGTCGCCCGGTACGCGCCCGGGCGTACGTGCAGGCCGTCGACGGTGACCCCGAACGCGGCCATGACGGCGGTGGTCGCCTCGACGTACGGCACGGAGACCAGCGGCGAGGTGAGCTCCACCGACAGGCCGTCGGACATCAGCGGCCCGGCCATCAGCAGCCCGGACAGGAACTGGCTCGACAGGTGGCCCGGCACCGCGACCTTCCCGCCGGCGACCGGCCCGGTCACCGCGATCGGCAGGAGCCCGGGCCCGGCCTCGGACAGGTCCTCCACCGTCGCGCCGAGCTCGCGCAGCGCGTCGGTCAGCGGCCCGAACGGCCGGGCCCGCAGCTGCGGCGCACCGTCCACGACGCTGCGCGCCGGGCGCAGCGCCGCCGCCGGCACCACGAACCTGCCGGTGGTGCCCGACTGGCGGGCGTCGATGCTCGCCGGGGTGGTCTGCGTGCGCGGGTCGACGCCGTCGACGACGACGGTGTGCGCGGCCTCGTCGATGGTCAGCGTCGCGCCGAGCGCCCGCACGGCGCCGAGCATCGCGTGCGTGTCGTCGGCGAACAGCACCCCCGTGAGCGTGCTGCGCCCCGGCGCGAGCGCCGCGCAGATCAGCGCCCGGTTGGTGATGCTCTTGGAGCCCGGCGGCCGCAGCGACACGTCGGGCGGCGTGGTCAGCGGCGTGATGGCAAGGACGTCCGGCAGGTCATCGGCATGGAGGCTCACCCCTCGATTGTCCCGCAGCCCGCCGCCGCCCCGCGGGGCAACCCCACCCGGCTAGCGTTTGCGCATCTCGTACGAGCCGTCGCCGGCCGGGTCCAGCGGCACCGTGTCGCCGAGCGTTCCGGCGGCGTCGGCGGAGACGCGCAGCCGCCCGGGCCCGGCGAGGTCGGCGAGGCGGGTCGCGGCGGCCACCACGGGCCCGGTCAGTCGCTCTTCGCCGTGCGGTGTTCCGCCGACGTGCAGGCCGAACCGGACCATCGTCATGGCGCGCGGGCGCAGGTAGCCGGCGACGTCCCGTACAGCGGCCGCGGCGTCGTCGTAGAGCACGAGGGCGTGCCCGTCGGCGGCGAGTGCGGGACGCCCGCCCGTCAGGGACTTCACGACGTCGCCCGGGGCGGCCGAGCCGCCGATCGCGAGGACCGCTGCGTTCGAGTTCACGGCACCGAGTATCGGGGCCCCGCGGCCCCGCGTCCACCGTGGACTGTTCGCCTCCTAACGATGGTGGGAGGATCGCCCGTCCGACTCGAATCTCGCTCCACCGAACGGCTCACCCTCGGGTGATCGTGACCACAGGCATCCGTGCTCATCGGTGCCTGTCGCGAGCCGTCCGCCGCCGCCGGCGCATTCCCGGAATCGTTGAAGCGCAAGGATTTCCGGCGACCTGATGGGTGGTTCGCGGCGACTTCCGGACCTTCTGCGGGCGTCCGCTCCCGGAGTCGGGCGGTTGCGTCTACTGTGGAATCCCAACCAGCTATTTGCCGGTTTCGGTGGCGCGTGTTTCATTTGCGGTGCACAGTGATGTCATGAGCAGCAGCGGTGCTGAGCGGTACTACTGGTGCCTTTCCCACCATCGGGTCGAGTCCGAGGCAGACATGTGCGCCGGAAGGGATCGACTCGGCCCCTATGATTCGGCGTCAGAAGCGCAGCGGGCGTTGGAAACAGTCCAGCAACGCAACGAGGCGTGGGACGCCGAAGACGAACGGTGGGAAGGCAAGCGCTAGCAACACGTCGGAGCCGAAGGCGACCGCGAACCGCCCCGGCATACGACTCCGGTCCGACCCGTCTCCATCCGCACAACCCAACCGCGAACATCCCGCAGGATGCGGGAGAACTCCTCCAGGAGGACCACGATGGCCGCAGCTAAGAAGGCCACCACGAGATCGGCCGCAACGAGCGCGGCCACGACGACTCCCGCAGCGGACGCTGCACTGACCGCGACCCCCGCCAGGGCCGCGAAGACCGTCGCCGCCGCCGCTCCCCGCCGGCGCTCGACCAGCTCGGCGGTGGCCCAGCCCACCGCCACCACCCCGGCAGCCACGTCCGAGGCGGCCACGACGGCGACTCCCGCCGCCGCGTCCCCGGCTTCGTCTTCGCCGAGGTCCACGAGGGCGGCGCGCCCCGCCGCCAAGCGGGCCACCGCGACGAAGACGACCCCGGCCGCTTCCAAGGCTACCGCCACCGGCACCGCCACCACGGCCACTGCCGCGAAGTCCCCGTCCACCAAGTCGACGACGGCGGCCACCCCGGCGGCGAAGCCGACGGCCACCACCGCGACGAAGGCAACGGGCGCCGCCACGGCGAAGACCCCGGCGGCGAAGGCGACGGGCGCCTCCGCGGCGAAGACCCCCGCCGCGAAGGCCGCGGGCACCACGACCGCGAAGACCCCGGCGGCCAAGTCGACGGGCGCTTCCACGGCGAAGACCCCGGCGGCAAGGTCGGCGGCGGCGAAGTCGGCCACCCCCGCGGCCAAGGCAGCGGGCACCACCGCGGCGAAGACCCCGGCGGCGAAGGCGACGGGCGCCTCCGCGGCGAAGACCCCCGCTGCGAAGGCCGCGGGCACCACGACCGCGAAGACCCCGGCGGCCAAGACGGCGGGCGCCTCCGCGGCGAAGACCCCGGCGGCGAAGGCCACGACCGGCCGGGCCACGAGGTCGGCGACCCCCGCCGCGAAGTCCACGGCGGCCAAGGCCACGACGGCCAAGGCCACCCCCGCCGCGAAGTCCACGGCGGCGAAGGCGACCACGGCGAAGGCCACCCCCGCCGCCAAGTCGACGGCGGCGAAGGCGACCACGGCGAAGGCCACCCCTGCCGCGAAGTCGACGGCGGCGAAGGCCACGACGGCGAAGGCCACCCCGGCGGCGAAGTCCACGGCGGCGAAGGCGACCACGGCGAAGGCGACTCCGGCAGCGAAGTCGACGGCGGCGAAGGCGACCACGGCGAAGGCCACCCCCGCGGCGAAGTCCACGGCGGCGAAGGCGACGACGGCGAAGGCGACTCCGGCGGCGAAGGCCACCACTGCCAAGACGGCAGCGGCCAAGGCGACCACGGCGAAGGCGGCTCCGGCCAAGACCGCGGCGGCCAAGGCCACGGCGAAGGCAGCTCCGGCGAAGACCGCTGCTGCGGCCAAGTCGGCCCCGGCCCCCGCCAAGGCAACCGTGAAGTCCACGGCGGCGAAGGCGGCCCCCGCGAAGACCGCCAAGGCCACCACCGCGAAGGCGGCTCCGGCGAAGGCTCCGGCCAAGTCGGCTGCGAAGGCCACCGCTGCCAAGACGGCAGCGGCCAAGGCCACGGCGGCGAAGGCGGCTCCGGCCAAGACCGCGGCGGCCAAGGCCACGGCGAAGGCGGCTCCGGCGAAGGCGGGTGCGGCCAAGGCGGCGCCCGCGGCCACGAAGGCCGCGGCGAGCAAGGCCACCGCCGCGAAGGCGACCGCTGCGAAGTCGCCGGCCGCCAAGGCCACGGCGAAGGCGGCCCCCGCGAAGGCCGCGAAGGCGACCACCGCCAAGGCGACCACCGCGAAGGCGGCTCCGGCGAAGGCCCCGGCCAAGTCGGCGGCCAAGGCGACCGCTGCGAAGACCACGGCGGCGAAGGCGGCCCCGGCGAAGACCGCCAAGGCCACCACCGCGAAGGCCACCGCCGCCAAGGCGACGACTGCGAAGGCAGCTCCGGCCAAGTCGGCTGCGAAGGCCACCGCCGCCAAGTCCACGGCGGCTAAGGCCACCGCGGCGAAGAGCACGGCGAAGGCGGCTCCGGCGAAGGCGGGTGCGGCCAAGGCGGCGCCCGCGGCCACGAAGGCCGCGGCGAGCAAGGCCACCACCGCGAAGGCGACCGCTGCCAAGGCGACCGCTGCGAAGTCGACGGCCGCCAAGGCCACGGCGAAGGCGGCCCCCGCGAAGGCCGCGAAGGCGACCACCGCGAAGGCCGCGAAGGCGACCACCGCGAAGGCGGCTCCGGCGAAGGCTCCGGCCAAGTCGGCGGCCAAGGCCACCGCTGCGAAGACCGCGGCGGCGAAGGCCACGACGGCGAAGGCGGCCCCGGCGAAGGCCGGAGCGGCCAAGACGGCGCCCGCGGCGGCCGCGAAGACGACCGCTGCCAAGGCCACCGGCGCCAAGTCGACGGCTGCGAAGGCGACCGCGGCCAAGGCGGCGCCGAGCAAGGCCGCGGCGAAGGCGGCTCCGGCCAAGACGGCGGCGGCCCCGGCGAAGGCTGCTGCCAAGGCGACCACCGCCAAATCGACGGCTGCCAAGGCGACCACCGCCAAGGCGACCCCGGCCGCGAAGACCGCCCCGGCGAAGGCCGCGAAGTCGACCGCCGCGAAGTCAACCGCCGTGAAGTCGACGGCTGCGAAGTCGACGGCCGCCAAGGCGACCGGCGCCAAGGCGACCCCGGCGAAGGCGGCCGCTGCCACGGGCACGGCGGCGGCGACCGAGACGGCGGCGACGCCCGCCACCGCCACGGCCCCCGCGGCCAAGGCCACCGCGAAGGCGACCGCTGCCAAGGCGGCGCCGAGCAAGGCCACGGCGAAGGCGGCCCCGGCGAAGACGGCCAAGGCAGCCCCGGCGAAGACCGCCAAGGCCGCCCCGGCCAAGGCGGCGAAGTCGGCCGCGGCCAAGGCCACCCCGGCCCCGGCCGAGACCGCACCGGCAGCGGCCGAGACCGCACCGGCAGCGGCCGAGACCGCACCGGCAGCGACCGAGACCGCGTCGGCAGCGACCGAGGCGACCCCGGCGGCGGCGACCGAGGCGACGGCGGCCGAGGCGACGGCCCCGGCCGCGACCGAGTCGGCGGCGACCGAGACGGCGGCGGCGCCGGCCGCGGCCAAGGCGGCCCCCGCGAAGGCGGCCAAGGCCACCAAGGCCGCGCCGCGCAAGACCACGGCCAGCAAGGCCGCGCCGGCCAAGGCCGCCAAGGCCGCGCCGAGCAAGGCGGCCAAGTCCGCGGCGGCGAAGAAGGCGGCCCCGGAGGCTTCCGCGGCCTCCGAGTCGCCGGCTCCGGCCGCCAGCGCGCCGGCCCCCGCGGAGGCGGCGACCCCGCCGGCCGTCGTGTCCGAGGGTGGGCTCGACGCGGGCAGCGCCGGTGACGTCGAGGGTGCCGCGATGGTGCCCGCCGGTGGTGCCGCCACCGAGGCGATCCCCGGCCGCGAGAACGGCAACAACGTCGAAGAGGCCGCGAGCATGACGCCCGAGGACTGGGCGAGCCTCGCCCGCCCGTAACGGCGGACAGCGACAACCACACGCAGCGCCACGGTCCGGAACGAGGGGCCGTGGCGCTGCCGTGTGACGGGGTGCCGGTGGTAAGACTGTGCCGTGGCCTTACGACGTATCCGAGCCGCCCGCATCGACTTCTCCGGGCTGCGCCGAGAGCTCGACCTGCCCACCGGCTTCCCCGACGCCGCCGACCGGGAGGCGGAAGCCGCCGCCAAGGACCCGCACGACGACCGCGAGGACCGCACGGCGCTCGAGTTCGTGACGATCGACCCGCCGACGTCCAAGGACCTCGACCAGGCGCTGCTGCTGCAGCGGCGCGACGGCGGCTACCGGGTGTATTACGCCATCGCCGACGTCGCCGCGTTCACCGGCAACGCGCCCGCGATCGAGCAGGAGAGCTGGCGGCGGGGGCAGACGGTGTACCTGCCGGACGGCAAGGTCCCGCTGCACCCGGCGGTGCTCAGCGAGGGCGCCGCCAGCCTGCTGCCGGACCAGGACCGGCCGGCCGTGCTGTGGACGATCGACATCGACCAGAGCGGCACCACCACGGCGGTCGACGTGCGCAGGGCGACGGTCCGCAGCCGGGCGAAGCTCAGCTACGAGCAGGTCCAGCGCGACGTCGACGCCGGCCAGGCCCACGCGTCGATCAGTCTCCTGCCGGAGATCGGCCGGCTCCTCACCGGCAACGGACTGCGGCGCGGCGCGATCAACCTGCCGATGCCCGAGCAGGAGATCGAGCCCGACGGCGACGGCTGGCGGCTCGCCATCCGCGGGCCGGTGCCGGTCGAGGAGTACAACGCGCAGATCTCGCTGCTGACGGGCATGGCCGCCGCGCAGATCATGCTCGAGCACGGCATCGGGCTGCTGCGCACGATGCCGCCGCCGGAGGAGGAGGCGGTGCGCAGGCTGCGGCTGGCGGCGAAGGCGCTGCGGCTCGACTGGCCCGACGGACAGGGGCCGGGCGAGGTGATCGCGGCGCTCGACCCGATGGACCCGCGGGCGGCGGCGCTCATCGACCAGGCCGCGGAGATGATGCGCGGCGCCGGCTACACCCCGTTCGACGGCGAGCGGCCGGAGCAGCCGCTGCACGGTGCCGTCGCCGCCCCGTACGCCCACGTCACCGCGCCGCTGCGGCGCCTCGCCGACCGGTACGTCACCGAGGTCTGCCTGGCCCTGCACCACGGCACCGAGGTGCCGGGGTGGGCGCGCGAGGCGCTGCCGCGGCTGCCGGAGGTCATGAGCCGCACCGACCGGGTCGCCAACGCCGCCGAGCGGGGCGCGATCGACCTGGTCGAGGCCGTCGTGCTGGAGCACCGCATCGGCGAGGAGTTCGACGCGGCGGTGCTGGACGTCGAGAAGCACCGGGCGGACATCGCCCTCGACGAGCCGGCGGTCCGGGCCCGCTGCGAGGGCGACGGGCTGCCGCTGGGGGAGCGGATCCGGGTAATCCTCACAGCTGCGGACCCCGCCAGCCGCAAGGTGCTCTTCAGCACGGTAAGACTTGAGTCATGACCTACGACCAGATCGAACTGCCCGACGTCTCGGCGTTGCGGGTCGGCATCATCGGTGGCACCGGCCCGCAGGGGCGCGGTCTCGCGTACCGGTTCGCCAGGGCGGGCCTGCGGGTCGTCCTCGGGTCGCGTTCCACGGAGCGCGGGGCGCAGGCCGCCGAGGACCTCAACGCGCTGCCGGGCGTCCAGCAGCCGGCGGAGGGCGGCGACAACGCCTTCGCCTGCCAGGCCGACGTCGTGGTCATCGCGGTGCCGTGGGAGGGCCACGCGGCGACGGTCGCGGAGCTGGCGCCGCACCTGACCGGCGGCAAGATCGTGGTCGACTGCGTCAACCCGCTCGGGTTCGACAAGCAGGGGCCGTTCTCGCTGCCGGTGGCCGAGGGCAGCGCCGCCGAGCAGGCCGCGACGCTGCTGCCGGAGGCGCGGGTGTGCGCCGCGTTCCACCACGTCAGCGCCGCGCTGCTGACCGACCCGGAGATCGAGAAGATCGACCTGGACGTGCTCGTCCTCGGCGACGACCGCGACGCGGCGCTGCAGGTGCAGGCCATCGCCGGGAAGGTCGACGGCATGCGGGGCGTGTTCGCGGGCCGGCTGCGCAACGCGGGGCAGGTCGAGGCGCTCACGGCCAACCTGATCGCGATCAACAAGCGGTACAAGGTCCACGCCGGTGTGCGGGTGACGGACCTGTGAGCACCTTCGACCCGTGGTCGCCGGCGTTCGTCGCGCACCCCTACGACGGGTACCGGCGGCTGCGGGAACAGGACCCGGTCAGCTGGTTCGAGCCGAGCGGCCAGTTCCTCGTGTCGCGGCACGAGGACGTCAACGCGCTGCTGCGGGACCGCCGGCTCGGCCGCACCTACCTGCACGTGGCCACGCACGAGGAGATGGGGCGCACGCCGCCGCCGCCGCAGGACGAGCCGTTCTGGACGCTCAACAACAACGGCATGCTCGACCGCGAGCCCCCCGACCACACCCGGCTGCGGCGGCTCGTGTCGCAGGCGTTCACGCCGCGGCGGGTCGAGGCGCTGCGCCCCGTGGTGCAGCGGCTCGCCGACGGCCTCGTCGACGCGTTCGTCGCCAAGGGCGGCGGCGACCTGATCGCGGAGGTCGCCGAGCCGCTCCCGGTGACCGTCATCGCCGAACTGCTCGGCATCCCCGAGCCGGACCGGCACCTGCTGCGCCCCTGGTCGGCGGCGATCTGCGGGATGTACGAGCTGAATCCGCCACGGGAGACGGCGGCCGCGGCGGTCCGCGCCGCGGAGGAGTTCTCCGACTACCTGCGCGGCCTGGCCCGGCACCGCGCCGGCGACCCGCAGGACGACCTGATCAGCGCCCTCACCGCGGTCGAGGGCCTCAGCGAGGACGAGCTCATCGGCACCTGCGTGCTGCTGCTCAACGCCGGGCACGAGGCGACCGTCAACGTGACGGGCAACGGCTGGTGGGCCCTGTTCCGCAACCCGGATCAGCTGCGGAAACTCCGGGCGGATCCGGCGCTGCTACCGACGGCGATCGAAGAGCTGATGCGCTACGACACGCCGCTGCAGATGTTCGAGCGGTGGGTGCTCGAGGACATCGAGGTGCGCGGGCACACCATCCGCAAGGGCCAGGAGGTGGCGCTGCTGTTCGGCTCGGCGAACCACGACCCGGCCGTGTTCACCGACCCGGAGCGCCTGGACATCGAGCGCCGCGACAACCCGCACATCTCCTTCGGCGCCGGCATCCACTACTGCCTCGGCGCGCCGCTCGCGCGGATCGAGCTCGCCGCGTCGTTCGGCGCGCTGCTGGCGAAGGCCCCCGGCCTGCGGCTGGACCGGGAGCCGCAGTGGAAGCCCGGATTCGTGATCAGAGGCCTGGAGAAGCTCGAGGTCTCCCTGTAGGGCAGCCCGACCAGCCGGCGCAGATGTCGTGGGGCCTGCGCCGGCCGGTCTCGCGTCCCGAGTGCCGAGCGGTTCGCCGTTTCCGCCGGTGTACGACGGGCGCCCCGGACGGTTAGAAGGTGTGCTCCTGGGCCGGGAACACCCCGGAGCGCACCTCGTCGGCGAACGCCCGGGTCGCGTCGCCGAGCGCGCCGGCCAGGTCCGCGTACTGCTTGACGAACCGCGGCATCCGCCCGGTCCGCATCCCGGCCATGTCCTGCCAGACGAGAACCTGCGCGTCGGTGTCCCCGCCGGCGCCGATCCCGACCGTGGGGATCCGCAGCTCATGGGTGATCCGCTTGGCGACCTCGCCCGGCACCATCTCCAGGACCACCGCGAACGCGCCGGCCTCCGCGACCGCGTGCGCGTCCGCGACCACCTCGTCGGCGGCGTCCCCGCGGCCCTGCACCCGGTAGCCGCCGATGGTGTGCTCGCTCTGCGGCGTGAACCCGATGTGCGCCATCACCGGGATCCCGGCCCCGGTCAGCGCGGCGATCTGCGGCGCGACCCGCACGCCACCCTCCAGCTTGACGGCGTGACAGCCGCCCTCCTTCATGAACCGCACCGCGGTCCGCAGCGCCTGCGCCGGCCCTTCCTCGTACGAGCCGAACGGCAGGTCCCCGACGACCAGCGCCCGCCGCGTGGACCGGACCACGGCCCTGACGAGGGGCAGCAGCTCGTCCTCGGTGACCGACACCGTCGAGGCGTAGCCGTACACGTTGTTCGCGGCCGAGTCACCGACCAGCAGGACCGGGATGCCGGCCTCGTCGAAGATGCCCGCCGTGTACTGGTCGTACGACGTCAGCATCGGCCACCGCTCCCCGCGCTCCTTGGCGGCGAGCAGGTCCCTGGTGCGCACCCGGCGGTTGACGGCACCGCCGTACAGCGACTGAACCTCGGACATCACTGTCCTCCTTCGGGTTCCTCGAGGCCCCGTCGTGGGGTCCCCGGGCCTTACACCCCCGATGGTCGCACCGCACTCCACCTTCCGGCAGTACGGATGCTGAATCTCACTGTGCCCACCGGCCACCGCGGCGCGGCGGGTCGCGGCGCGGCGGGTCGCGGCGCGGATTCCCACCCGCACCGTTGACCTGCCCCGTCCCGCGGCGAGCGGAGACGGGAGCGTCAGGAGGGGTTCTCGCGGAAGCGGTTGGTGATGGGGAGGCGGCGGTCGCGGCCGAAGGCCTTGATGGAGATCTTCGTGCCGGGGGCGCTCTGGCGGCGCTTGTACTCGGCGAGGTCGACCATGCGCAGGGTGCGGTCGACCACGGCAGGGTCGTGGCCGGCGGCGATCAGGTCGTCGCGGCCGAGGTCGCCGTCGACGTACCCGGCGAGGATGGCGTCGAGGACCTCGTAGTCGGGGAGCGAGTCGCTGTCGAGCTGACCGGGGCGCAGCTCGGCGCTCGGCGGCTTCGTGATGGAGCGCTCGGGGATCGGCGGCACGTCGCCGCGGCGCTCGGCCTCCTCGTTACGCCAGCGGGCGAGCTTCCAGACCAGCGTCTTCGGCACGTCCTTCAGCGGGTTGAACGCGCCGACGGAGTCGCCGTACAAGGTGGAGTACCCGACCGCGAGTTCGCTCTTGTTGCCGGTGGTGAGGACGAGGGGGCCCTCCTGGTTGGAGATGGCCATCATGATGACGCCGCGGACGCGGGCCTGCAGGTTCTCCACGGCGAGGCCGGACAGTGCCATGTTGGCCAGGAAGCCGTCGACCATCGGCTGGATCGGCTCGACGCGGTAGTCCAGGCCGGTGCGGCGGGCCATGTCCTCGGCGTCGTCCTTGGAGTGCTGCGAGGAGTGGCCGCTCGGCAGCGACACCGCGGTGACGTTGGCCGGGCCGAGGGCGTCGCAGGCGATGGCGGTGACGACCGCCGAGTCGATGCCGCCGGAGAGGGCGACCGCGACGCCGCGGAAGCCGTTCTTGCGCACGTAGTCCCGCAGGCCGACGACGAGCGCCTGCCAGACCTCGGCCTCGTCGGTGACGCGGGCGGCGATCTCCGGGGCGGGCGCCGGCTGGTCGGCGGCCACCACGCTGTCGGAGATGAGGACGTTGACGACCCGCATCTCGGCGTCCTCGACGACGGGCGGGACCGGCTCCGCGGCCGGCAGGTCCAGGTCGAGCACCATGAGCTGCTCGGCGAACTGCGGCGCCCGGGCGATCAGCGACCCGTCGGGGCGCACGACCATCGAGTCGCCGTCGAAGACCAGCTCGTCCTGCGCGCCGACGGTGTTGACGTAGGCGATGGTCGCCCGCGCCTCCGCGGCCCGGCGGGCGACGAGCGCCAGGCGGGTGTCGTCCTTGTTCAGCTCGTACGGCGAGCCGTTGATGTTGACGACCAGGCCGACCTTCGCGGCCGCGGCGACCGCGAACGGGCCGCCCTCCTGCCACAGGTCCTCACAGATGGTGAGGGCGATGTCGACGCCGCCGACCCGGATGACGGTGAGGGTGTCGCCCGGCTCGAAGTAGCGGTCCTCGTCGAAGACGCCGTAGTTGGGCAGGTGGTGCTTGAAGTACGTGGCGACCTGCGTGCCGCGGTGCAGCACCGCGAGCGCGTTGCGCGGGCCGGCCTCGTCGGCGTCGAGGTAGCCGACGATGACGACGGTCTCGCCGAGGCCGTCGCCGGCGAGCTGGGCGGCGAGGTCGTCGACGGCCCGCTTGGAGGCGGCGACGAAGGACCGGCGGAACACGAGGTCCTCGACCGGATACCCGGTCAGCATCATCTCCGGGAACGCGACGACGTGTGCGCCCGCACCGGCGGCCTTGCTGGTCCAGCCGTGCACCAGGGACGAGTTGCCGGGCAGGTCCCCGACGGTCGGGTCGATCTGGGCGAGCGCGAGGCGCAACCGTGGCATGCCTCAAGTGTGGACCAACGCCGCACGGGGTGCTCCTGTGACGTTCACTCCAGTGCGGGGTGGGATGGGCAGGTCCGGTAACTTGGGCGTAACACCACCGGGCGAGACTTGCCCGAATCAGCCGATTACCGCAGCTCGTGGGGGAACCACCGTGGACCGTCAGCAGGAGTTCGTGCTCCGGACGCTCGAAGAGCGCGACATCCGCTTCGTGCGGCTATGGTTCACCGACGTGCTCGGCACGCTGAAGAGCGTGTCGGTCGCGCCGGCCGAGCTGGAGTCGGCGTTCGAGGAGGGCATCGGCTTCGACGGCTCGGCGATCGAGGGCTTCGCCCGCGTGTACGAGTCGGACATGGTCGCGAAGCCGGACCCGACGACGTTCCAGGTGTTCCCGTTCGAGGGTGGCATGTCGGGGGAGAGCGCCCGCATGTTCTGCGACATCACCCTGCCCGACGGCTCGCCGTCGTGGGCCGACCCGCGCCACGTGCTGCGCCGGGCCCTGTCGCGGGCGGCGGAGAAGGGCTTCACCTTCTACACCCACCCCGAGATCGAGTTCTTCCTGCTCGAGTCGCTGGGTGAGCACGGCTCGGTGCCGACCCCGGTCGACACCGGCGGCTACTTCGACCACACCACCCACGCCGTCGCCCGCGACTTCCGCCGCCAGGCGGTCCTCGCCCTGGAGCGGATCGGCATCTCGGTCGAGTTCAGCCACCACGAGGTCGCGCCCGGCCAGCAGGAGATCGACCTGCGGTATGCGGACGCGCTGACCACCGCCGACAACATCATGACCTTCCGGCACGTCATCAAGGAGGTCGCGCTCTCCCACGGGGTGCACGCCACCTTCATGCCGAAGCCGTTCACCGACCAGCCCGGCAGCGGCATGCACACGCACCTGTCCCTGTTCGAGGGCGAGCGCAACGCGTTCCACGACGCGAGCGACCCGATGAAGCTGTCGAAGGTCGGCCAGGCGTTCATCGCCGGCCTGCTGGTGCACGCGCGGGAGTACACCGCGATCACCAACCAGTGGGTCAACTCCTACAAGCGGCTCTTCCCGCAGTCGGTGCCGAACCGGATCACCGAGTCGCCGGCGTACGTCTGCTGGGGCCACACGAACCGGTCCGCCCTGGTCCGCGTCCCCGCCTACGGCAAGCCCAACTCGGCCCGCGTCGAGGTCCGCTCGCTGGACTCCGCCACGAACCCGTACCTCGCCTACGCCGTCATGCTCGGCGCCGGCATGCGCGGCATCGAGCAGGGCTACGAGCTGCCCCCGGGCGCCGAGGACGACGTGTGGGCCCTCACCGACGGCGAGCGCCGCGCCGCCGGCTACGAGTCGCTGCCGGAGAACCTGTCCCAGGCCGTCGACGCCATGGCCGGCTCGGAGCTGGTCGCCGAGGTCCTCGGCGAGCACGTCTTCGACTTCTTCCTGAAGAACAAGCGCACCGAGTGGGAAGAGTACCGCCGCGTCGTCACCCCGTTCGAGCGCGAGCGCTACCTCGGCATCATGTAGGTCCACGGCTGATCGACGGCGCGCCCCGGCTTCCCGGGCGCCCCCTCGTCGTCGCAGCCGGCATGCCGGGTAGACGCGTTCGACGGCCTGGCGGCCCCGGCGGGCCACGCGCAGGTACTCGTCCAGGAACTCCTGGGGCTCCACGCCGCCCAGGATCCTCGCCACCGCCGCCAGGTCGGGGCCCTGGCGGGGCAGCTGGTCGGTGGCCCGGCCACGGACCAGGGTCAGCAGGTTGCGGACGTGGGAGGCCTGCTCCCAGGCGGCGCGCAGCGCGGTCGCGTCCGCCGGGTCGACGAGGCCGGCGTCGGTGGCGGCGGCCAGGGCGTCCAGGGTGCGGGTGGTGCGCAGGGCGGGGACGGTCCGGCCGTGCAGGAGCTGCAGCAGCTGGACGGTCCACTCCACGTCGGCGAGCCCGCCGCGGCCGAGCTTCGTGTGGGTGGTGGGGTCGGCGCCGCGGGGCAGGCGTTCGGAGTCGACGCGGGCCTTCAGGCGGCGGATCTCGTGGATCTGGTCGCGGGTGAGGCCGCCGTCGGGGAAGCGCATCGCGTCGGCGAGCTCCAGGAAGCGTTCGCCGACGCCCGCGGAGCCGGCGACGTGGCGGGCGCGGAGCAGCGCCTGCGCCTCCCAGACCTTCGACCAGCGGGCGTAGTACTGCTGGTACGCGAAGAGGCTGCGCACCAGCGGGCCCTGGCGGCCTTCGGGGCGCAGGTCCGCGTCGACGCCGAGCGGCGGGTCCGGGGCGGGGCGGGCGAGGAGGCGGCGCAGGTCCTCGGCGACGGTGAGGGCGAGCCCGCTGGCCGCGTCGTCGGCCATGCCGGGTGGCGGCTCGTAGACGAAGAGGACGTCGGCGTCGGACGGGTAGCTGGTCTCCTCGCCGCCGAGCCGGCCCATCCCGATGATCGCGAACTCGAGGCCGCGGTCGGCAGCAGGCGCCGACGTGACGCCGAGGGTCGCGCGCAGCGTGGCGTCGATGACGGCGGACAGGGCCACGCCGACGGCGGAGACGTCGAGGAAGCCGAGCAGGTCGGCGCAGGCGATGCGGAAGAGCTCGCGGCGGCGCGAGGCGCGGACGGCGTTGATCGCGGTCTCGGGGTGGTCGTGGCGGGCCGCGGCGGCGGCGAACTGCGTCGCGAGCTGCGCGGCGGTGCGCGGGGCGAGCTCGGCGTCGTCGGCGAGCAGCCGCAGCGCCTCCGGGTCGTGGACGAGCAGCTCGGTGACGTAGCGGGACAGGGCGAGCAGCCGGGCCAGGCGCAGCGCGACCGGGCCCTCGTCGCGCAGGAGCCGCAGGTACCAGGGGGTGTTGCCGAGCTTGTCGGAGACCTGCCGGTAGGCCAGCAGCCCCCGGTCGGGCTCGGGGGCGTCGGCGAACTCGCTGAGCAGGACCGGCAGGAGCTGCCGCTGGATCGCCGCGGTGCGGGAGACGCCGCCGGTGAGGGCCTCGATGTGGCGCAGCGCCCCGGCCGGGTCGGCGAAGCCGAGCAGCTCCAGGCGGGCCTTGGCCGCGGTCGCGGTGAGCCGCAGCTGCTCGCTGGGGACCCTGGCGACCGCCTCCAGGAGCGGACGGTAGAGCAGTTTCGCGTGCAGCCGCCGTACCTCCTGCGCGTGCCGGACCCAGTCGGCCCGGAAGGACTCGACGGCGTCCCGCGCGGCGTTGGGACGGTAGCCGAGGGCGTGCGCGAGCCAGCGCAGCGCGGCAGGGTCGTCGGGCACCGTGTGGGTGCGCCGGAGGCGCTGCAGCTGGAGGCGGTGCTCGACGGTGCGCAGGAACCGGTACGCGCGCAGCAGCGCCTCACCGTCGGCGAGACCGACGTAGCCGCCCTCGATGAGGGCCCGCAGCCCGGCGATCGTGGTCGGGGTCCGCAGCGACTCGTCGGCGCGGCCGTGGACGAGCTGCAGCAGCTGCACCGCGAACTCGATGTCGCGCAGCCCGCCGGGGCCGCGCTTGATCTCGCGGTCGAGCTCGCTGCGCGGGATCTGCTCGATGATGCGCCGGCGCATCGCGCGGACCTCGTCGACGGCCTCGGGCCGCTCGGCGGCGGACCAGATCAGCGGCTGCAGCTCCGCCAGCCAGCGGGCGCCGAGCTCGAGGTCGCCGGCGGCGGGCCGGGCCTTCAGCAGCGCCTGGAACTCCCACGTCTTCGCCCACTTGCGGTAATACGCGAGATGCGAGGCGACGGTCCGCACCAGCGCCCCGCGGCTGCCTTCCGGGCGCAGGGCGGCGTCGACGGGCCAGGCGACGAAGCCGCAGATCTCCATCATCCCCGACGCGAGGGTGCTGCCGGCCCGCATCGCGACCTCGACGTCGGCGCCGCCGACCGGCTCGCAGACGAACACGACGTCGACGTCGCTGACGTAGTTGAGCTCCCGACCGCCGCACTTGCCCATCGCGACGACCGACAGCGTGCAGACGTCGGCGAAGGAGGGGTGCTCGACCTGGACGATCGCCAGGGCGGCCGCCAGCGTGGCGTCGGCGAGCTCCGTGAGGCGGCGCATCGTGACGTCGACGTCCGCGGCACCCGTCAGGTCGGCCGCGACGATGCGCAGCAGCTCCCGCCGGTACGAGCTGCGCAACGACGGCACGGTCGACACGTCGCGGGTCGTGAAGCCGGCGGGCCGCTTGTTCTGCTCGCCGATCAGCTCCTTCCACTCGTCGGGGTTGGCGACGAGCAGGTCGCCGAGGGTCGCGGACACGCCGAGCACCCCGATGAGCCGCTGCCGCAGCGACCGGTCGGTGAGGACGGCCGCGCGGACCTCGTCCCCGGCCGCCTCGACGAGCCGGTGCAGCTGGAACAGCGCCAGGTCGGGGTCGGCGGCGAAGTACAGCGTGTCGAGCAGCGTCGCGGCGTCGTCGTCGACGGGCCGGCGCGCCTCGGCGTCCCACAGCCGCAGCCCCTCGGGGCCGGCGAGCGCGGACGAGCGGGCGTCGTCGGTGAACCCGAACCGGGCGAGGTGGCCGGCGGGGGGCATCAGGCGGGCCCCAGCAGCGGCAGGGACCGCAGGCCGCCGTCGCCGCGGGGGGTGCGGCCCAGCGCGACGGCCGCGAACCGCTCCGCGAACGGCTGCCACACCTCGGCGACGTCCGGCAGCGCCTCCTCGACGCTCTCGAGCAGCTCGATCGGGTCGATGCCGAGCTCGCCCAGCGTGCCGACGCCGTCCATCGCCCACGCGGCGAACATCTCCAGGTCACACTCGATGTGGAACTGCAGGCCCCACGCGGACGGCCCGATCCGGAACGCCTGCACCGGGTAGTGGGTGGACGCGGCGAGCAGCGTCGCGGTGACGGGCAGCTCGACGATCTCGTCGCGGTGCCAGTGCAGCACGTCCGGGGCGAACGGCACCGCGGCGAACACCGGGTCGTTGTCGGCGACGTCCCGGCGGGCGACGAGCCGCACCCCGATCTCCGGGCCGGCGGCGCTGCGCTCGACCGTGCCGCCGTGCGCCTGCGCGAGCAGCTGCGCGCCGAGGCAGACCGCGAGGGTCGGCACCTTGTGCCGGACCGCCTTGCGCAGCAGGCCTTCCAGCTGGGCGAACCACGGCGCGTCCCGCTCCCCGTCCGGCCCTGGGAACGCGTCCTGCTCGCCGCCGAGCACGACCAGCGCGGCATACCCGTCCAGGTCGGCGGGCAGCTCCTCACCGGCGTGCGGGCGGACGACGGCCAGCTCCAGGCCGCCGCCGGTCAGCCAGCCGCCGAGACGCGCCAGGCCGTCGCTGGGGTCGTTCTCCACCACGAGCGCCACCCGTCCCCGCGGGGACCCTTCGATCGTCACGACCCGACAATAACGGCGTGCGAACGCTGCGACGCGGAGACGTGGTCGGACTGGTGTCACCGTCGGGCCCGACCAGGCCGGACCGGGTGGCCCGCGGCATCGAGCTGCTGTCGGGCTGGGGGCTCGAGGTCCGCGCGGGCCGGCACGTGTTCGACCGCAGCGGCTACCTGGCCGGGCACGACGCCGACCGGCTCAGCGACCTCAACGAGGCGTTCGAGGATCCCGAGATCCGCGCCGTCGTGTGTACGAGAGGCGGCTACGGCGCCCAACGCATCGTCGACGGGCTGCGGCTGGCGTCGCCGAAGCATCTCGTCGGGTTCTCCGACATCACCGCGTTGCAGCTCGCGGTGTGGCGGCGGGTCGGCTGGGCGAGCGTGCACGGGCCGGGCGGCGCGTGGTTCGACGACCGCCTGCCGGCCTCCTCGGCGGAGTCGTTGCGGGCCGCGCTGTTCACGTCGGGGCCGCTGCGGTCGTACCGGAGCGACGACGAGGAGACGAGCGCGGTGACGGTGCCCGGGCCGGTGGTCGGCGGGGTGCTGCTGGGCGGGAACCTCTCGATGCTGGCCAGCACGGCCGGCACCGCCGACATGCCGTCGTTCGCCGGGGCGATCATGGTGCTGGAGGACGTGGGTGAGGCGCCGTACCGGGTGGACCGGATGCTCACGCACCTGCGGCGGGCGGGCGCGTTCGAGGGCGTCGCGGGGGTGGCTGTGGGGCAGTTCACGGACTGCGTGGGCGCGGGGCCGACGGTCGTGGACGTGCTGCGCTCGTGCCTCGGCGGGCTGGGGGTGCCGGTGCTGGGCGGGCTGAGGATCGGGCACGGGGTCGGTCAGGAGACGGTGGTCCTGGGCGCCCGGGCCGAGCTGGACACGACCGTGGGTTGTCTCACGTCACGCGCCGACCAGTCTTTTGACTGATGGCGTGGCTGAGTTGCTGGGGCAGGATTGCGGCATGAGTGAGCTTCGCGAACGAATCATGTTGCAGGGTGAACTTGGCGCTCATGTCGTCGGGGAGCGAAGCGAGCCGGCGGCATGAGTTTCGTGACGACGGGGTTCGGGGGCAGGCGGCGTTCGCAGGAGCCTGACCTGCCGCCGGGGCAGTATCTCGCCCATGATTTCCCCGTGCTGTCCGCCGGGCCGACGCCGAAGCTGAGCACGGACCGGTGGGAGTTCGTGATCACCACCGAGACCGGGGCGCGGACGACGTGGACGTGGGCGGAGTTCACCGCGCTGCCGCACGAGGACGTCACCGTCGACATCCACTGCGTCACGAAGTGGTCGAAGCTGCAGACCGGCTGGCGGGGTGTCGCGATCGACACGCTGATGCAGGACGTCGAGTCGGCCGCCGACTTCGTGATGGCACACTCCTACGACGGCTACACCACCAACCTTCCCCTGGAGGACCTCCTCGACGGCCAGGCGTGGGTGGCCTACCGCTACGACGACGAGCCGCTCACCCCCGAGCACGGCGGCCCCGCGCGGCTGCTGGTCCCGCACCTGTACTTCTGGAAGTCCGCGAAGTGGGTGCACGGCCTGCGGCTGATGCTGGAGGACGAGCCGGGCTTCTGGGAGGCGGCCGGCTACCACGACTACGGAGACCCATGGCGCGAGCAGCGGTACCAGGGAGACTGACCTGGCGTAAGGCGACCCTGGTGGCGGCGCGCTGGGAGACTTCGTCGGCGCGGACCCTGGTCCTCGACGTGCCGGAATGGCCGGGGCACCTGCCGGGGCAGCACGTCGACCTGCGGCTGACGGCCGAGGACGGGTACACGGCACAGCGCAGCTACTCGATCGCGTCGGCGACGGGTGTCGCCGCGCCCGGTGGCGACGGGCTGGGAGCGGGTGGCGTGGAGATCACCGTCCAGCGGCTCGACGACGGCGAGGTCAGCCCGTTCCTCGCCGACGTCTACGACGTCGGCCAGCCCATCGAGCTGCGCGGGCCGATCGGCGGCTGGTTCGTGTGGCGGCACACCGACCCCGCCCCGGTCCAGCTGGTCGCGGGCGGCTCCGGCATCGTCCCGCTGATGGCGATGATCCGGTCCCGCGCGGCGCACGGCGTGCGGACCCCGTTCCGGCTGCTCTACTCGGTGCGCACCCCGCAGGACGTCATCTACGCCGACGAGCTGCGCGAGCGCGCCCGCGACGACCGCGGCCTCGACGTGCAGTTCATCTACACGAGGGTGCGCGGCTCCCGGATCGGCGTCGCCGACGTCAACACCCACGCCTGGCCGGCCGACTTCGCCCCCGCCGTCTTCGTCTGCGGCCCGACCGGCTTCGTGGAGACCGCCGCCGACGTCATGGTCGCCCTCGGCCACGACGCCAGAAGCATCCGGACCGAACGCTACGGCTGACGCCACCGGGGGAGCGTCCCGCCAGCCCGCCAGCCCGCCAGCCCGCCAGCCGGCGGCCCGCGGCGGCCGCAGGACGACGGCCTGGCGTGCTCCGGCCTCGTGATGCGCTTCGGCGGGCGGGCGGTACTGGTCGACCGGAGTGCTCGGTACACGCGAAACGGCGGCCACGCCGGCTGAGAGCCTGGCGTGACCGCCGTTTCGTGCGTCGGGCCGGAGCCTGTCCCCGCGGAGCTGGTCAGCGGGGACAGCGCCGGATCAGCGCGCTGACGTCAACTCACACGTCGTAGTACATCGCGAACTCGTGCGGGGTCGGGCGCAGGCGCACCGGGTCGACCTCGTTGGCGCGCTTGTAGGAGATCCAGGTGTCGATCAGGTCCTGGGTGAACACGCCGCCCTCGAGGAGGAAGCCGTGGTCGCCCTCGAGGGTGTCGAGGACCTCGTCGAGCGAGGCCGGGACCTGCCGGACGTTGGCGACCTCCTCCGGCGGGAGGTCGTAGAGGTCCTTGTCGATCGGGGCCGGCGGCTCGATCTTGTTCTTGATGCCGTCCAGGCCGGCCATCAGCATGGACGCGAAGGCCAGGTAGACGTTGGCCGACGGGTCCGGGACGCGGAACTCGACGCGCTTGGCCTTGGCGTTGGTGCCGGTGACCGGGATACGCGTGCACGCGGAGCGGTTGCGCTGCGAGTAGACCAGGTTGACCGGGGCCTCGTAGCCGGGGACCAGGCGGCGGTAGGAGTTGACCGTCGGGTTGGTGAAGGCCAGCAGCGACGGCGCGTGGTGCAGGAGGCCGCCGATGTACCAGCGGGCCGTGTCCGACAGGCCGCCGTAGCCGGCCTCGTCGTAGAACAGCGGCTCGCCACCCAGCCAGAGGGACTGGTGGGTGTGCATGCCGGAGCCGTTGTCGCCGAAGAGCGGCTTCGGCATGAAGGTCGCGGTCTTGCCGGCGGCCCAGGCGGTGTTCTTCACGATGTACTTGAAGAGCTGGAGCTGGTCGGCGGCCTGCAGCAGCGTGCCGAAGCGGTAGTTGATCTCCGCCTGGCCGGCGGTGCCGACCTCGTGGTGCGAGCGCTCGACGATGAAGCCGGCGCCGAGGAGGCGCTGGACGATCTGGTCACGCAGGTCGGCGTAGTGGTCGACCGGCGGGACCGGGAAGTAGCCACCCTTGTAGGCGGTCTTGTAGCCGCGGTTGCCGCCCGGCTCTTCCTTGCCGGAGTTCCACCAGCCCTCGACCGAGTCGATGTAGTAGTACGCCTGGTTCGCCGACGTCTCGTGCCGGATCGAGTCGAAGATGTAGAACTCGGCCTCGGGGCCGAAGTAGGCGGTGTCGGCGATGCCGCTCGACGCGAGGTACGCCTCGGCCTTCTTCGCCACGTTGCGCGGGTCACGCGAGTAGGCCTCACGCGTGAACGGGTCGTGGATGAAGAAGTTGAGCGCCAGGGTCTTCTCGATCCGGAACGGGTCGATGAAGGCGGACGTCGGGTCCGGCAGCAGCATCATGTCCGACTCGTGGATCGCCTGGAAGCCACGGATCGACGAACCGTCGAACGCGAGACCGTCGCTGAACACGCTCTCGTCGAACGCCTCGGCGGGGACATTGAAGTGCTGCATGACGCCCGGCAGGTCGCAGAAGCGAATGTCGACGAAGCGGACGCCCTCGTCCTTCACGTATCGCAGCAGCTCGTCAGAATTGGCGAACACTCGTCCTCCAGGTCGCAGGCAGTACCAGTCTCGTGGTGATCACTTCAGTGTGAAGGTGGCTGGTTGAGGGCGACCGTAGAACCGTGCGATTGCCCGGTCATGTCTCGATTGTTTCCACTGTGTTTCGCCACAGTCGTTTGACAAATCAGTGACAGGTGAGGCGCCCGGTAGGCTGGTCCGCCGTGGAGCTCACCGCCGCATCGCTGTCCAGGCGCTTCTGCGCCATCCTCGTCGACTGGCTGTTGTGCCTGGTCATCAGCAGGGCGTTCGCGGACCCGGTCGAGGCGCCGTGGCTCGCTCCCGGGCTGCTGCTGGTGGTGTACGGGCTGTTCGTCGGCTTCTTCGCCCAGACCCTCGGGATGCGGCTGCTGCGCATCCGGTGTGTGTCAATGACCACAGGCGGCCCGATCGGCGTGCCCAAGGCGATCCTGCGGGGCGCGTTGCTGCTGCTCTTCGTACCGGCGCTGATCATGGACAAGGACGGCCGGGGACTGCACGACAAAGCCGCCGGCTCCTGGGTCGTGAACACCCAGCCGGCGGCCTCGTAGGTCCCGCAGCGGACCGCTCAGCGGCCGCGCATCGCCTTGAACGCGCCCTTCGGGGGCTTCATGTTCTTCGGCATCGCGCCGCGCGGCATCTGCGGGCGCGCGGACAGGGCCGTGAGCCGCTTGTCGAGCGCGTTGACGTCCTTGCCGGTGATCGTGCGCGGCAGCCGGACCAGCGTGTTGCGCAGCTTCGCGAGGGGCAGCTGACCCTCCTCGTTGCCGATCACGAAGTCGCGCAGCTCCGCGTTGCCGATCACCTTCACCAGACGGCGGCGCTCCTGGTTGATCAGGCCGCGGACCCGGCTCGGGTTGCCCTCGCCGAGGAGGATCACGCCGGGCCGGCCGATGACCAGGTGCACCATGTCGAACTGCGTCGTGGAGACGATCGCGGGGGTGACCCGCCAGTCGCCGCGCATGTTCTCGATGATCGAGGCGGCCGCACCCGGCTGCCCCTCGGCCTCGCGCATCATGGCCTTCTGCGAGCGCAGGTTGAGCACGATGACGGTGCCCAGCAGCGCGGCGAGGACACCGATCGGCGCCCATACCCAGGACACCCCGAGCGCGATGGCCACGCCGACGGCGATGAGCGGCACGAGGACCACCACCAGGACCAGCGGAACGAAGAGCTTGTCCCGCTTGGCGGTGAACGAGAACACCATGCCGATCTGCTTGAGCCGAGTGAAGAAGGAGACCTTCTCCGGCTCCTGGGCCTTTGCCATACCCCCCACTCTAGTGGGCGACGCGCTCGCCTTCAGCGCCCGGCCGTCACGCCTTCAGCGCGCGGCTGTCCAGGGCCTGGCGGTAGAGGCGGCCGGCCCGGTAGGACGAGCGCACCAGGGGCCCGCTGAGCACGCCGGCGAAGCCGATCTGCTCGGCCTCCTCGCGCAGCTCCACGAACTCCTCGGGCTTGACCCAGCGCTCCACCGGGTGGTGCCGCGGCGTCGGCCGCAGGTACTGCGTGATCGTCACCAGCTCGCAGCCGGCGTCGTGCAGGTCGCGCAGCGCCTGGGTGACCTCGGCCCGCTCCTCGCCCATGCCGAGGATCAGGTTGGACTTGGTGACGAGGCCGGCGGTGCGGGCCTGCGTGATCACGTCGAGGGAGCGCTCGTAGCGGAACGCGGGACGGATCCGCTTGAAGATCCGCGGGACGGTCTCCACGTTGTGCGCGAGCACCTCGGGGCCGGCCTCGAAGACCTCGCCGAGCAGCTTCGGCTCGCCGTTGAAGTCGGGGATGAGCAGCTCCACGCCGCAGCCGTCGACCAGGCCGTGGATCTGCCGGACGGTCTCCGCGTAGAGCCACGCGCCGCCGTCGGGCAGGTCGTCGCGGGCGACACCGGTCACCGTCGCGTAGCGCAGGCCCATCGTCGCCACGGACTCGGCGACCCGGCGCGGCTCGTCGGCGTCGAACTCGGCGGGCTTGCCGGTGTCGATCTGGCAGAAGTCGCACCGGCGCGTGCACTGGTCGCCGCCGATGAGGAACGTCGCCTCGCGGTCTTCCCAGCACTCGTAGATGTTGGGACAGCCGGCCTCCTGGCACACCGTGTGGAGGCCCTCGCGTTGCACGAGGCCTCGCAGGTGCGTGTATTCAGGCCCCATCTTCGCGGAGACCTTGATCCACGGCGGCTTGCGCTCAATCGGCGTCTCCGCGTTTCGCGCTTCGATGCGCAGCAGACGACGGCCTTCCGGAACAACGGCGGTCACACGGGAAGCCTACGCCCGAGGCCTGCCCAGCCGCCGGGAACGCGATTGACGTCACGTCCGCGAGGCTCCCGATCCGTACACCCGGCAATCACGGAACCGTGGTGCTCGGCGACACGTCGGTGGTCTATGTCCGCGGCCGGCCAGGTCGGTGTCCGGCGGGCCTGCCCGGTGCCGGACAGGCCCCCACCAGCCGCGTCAGCCCTGGTGCAGCGTCGCCAGGTGCCGCTCGACCACCGGCAGGACCTCGGCGACCGTGACGGCGCGGCCCAGCTCGGCCGACAGCGACGTCACGCCCGCGTCGCGGATGCCGCACGGGACGAAGATGTCGTAGCGGGACAGGTCACAGTCGGCGTTGATCGCGAACCCGTGCAGCGTCACACCCCGGGCGACCCGGATCCCGATCGCGGCGACCTTGCGGTCCGGCCCGCGCCCGTCGGCGGCGACCCACACCCCGCTGCGCCCCTCGACCCGCACCGTGGGCAGGCCGAACTCGGCACAGACGTCGATCAGGACCTGCTCCATGCGGCGCACGTACGCCACGACGTCGATCGGGTCGGGCAGCTTGACGATCGGGTAGCCCACCAGCTGCCCCGGGCCGTGCCAGGTGATCTTGCCGCCGCGGTCGACGTCGACGACCGGGGTGCCGTCGAACGGGCGGTCCGCGGGCTCGGTCCGCTTGCCCGCCGTGTAGACGCTCGGGTGCTCCAGCAGCAGCACCGTGTCGGGTGCGGCGCCGCTCGCGACGGCCTCGTGGATCCGCCGCTGCTCGGCCAGGGCCGTCTCGTAGTCGACCAGGCCGGCCCGTACAACCTCAAAACCCAGAATGCTGGTCACGCCTCAGCCTAACGCCGGTGCCCGCACGCCGACCGGGCCAGGAATGTGTGGACAACGGACATAGTGGTGCGTGAAGCGTCACACCTAGCGTGGGCATCCCCGAGAGGAAAGGGCACCGCCATGCCCCGCTGGTTGCGCTTCGTCCTGCCCGTGCTCGCCGCCGTGGGCACCGCCGTCGGCCTGACCGTCGTGTCCACCCCCGCCTACGCCGCGTCGCTGACCACCGTGTCGAGCTTCGGCTCCAACCCCGGCAACCTCGCCATGTACAGCTACCGCCCCGACGGCCTGCCGGCGAACGCGCCGCTGGTCGTCGCCATGCACGGCTGCACCCAGAACGCCACCGACTACTTCACCAACGCCGGCTGGCGCAAGTACGCGGACCTGTGGCGCTTCGCCCTGGTCCTGCCGGAGCAGAAGTCCGCGAACAACAGCTCCAGCTGCTTCAACTGGTTCGAGACCGGCGACACGGCCCGCGGCTCCGGTGAGGCCCTGTCCGTGAAGCAGATGGTCGACTACGCCGCCACCAACTACCAGGTCGACCGCGGCCGGGTGTACGTGACGGGCCTGTCCGCCGGTGCCGCCATGACCGCCGTGATGCTCGCCACGTACCCGGACGTCTTCGCCGGCGGCGCGATCATGGCCGGCATCCCGTACCGCTGCGCGACCTCGACGACGAGCGCCTTCAGCTGCATGAACCCGGGCGTCGACAAGACCCCCGCGGCCTGGGGCGACCTGGTCCGCAACGCCTACAGCGGCTACACCGGCGCCCGCCCGCGGGTGTCGATCTGGCACGGCACGTCGGACACGACCGTCGCCCCGGCGAACGCGACCGAGCTGCGCGACCAGTGGACCAACGTCCTCGGCGTCTCGCAGACCCCGACGTCGACCGCGTCGCTGCCCGGCGGCACGTCCCTGTCGAACTACGGCGACAAGGTCAAGGTGTACCTGGTGCAGGGCATGACGCACGCGACGCCCGTCGACCCGGGCAGCGCCACCGAGCAGTGCGGGACGGCCGGCACGTACTACAAGGACACCATCTGCTCGTCGTACTACCAGGCCCGCGACTGGGGCCTGGACGGCGGCGTCGTGAACCCCACGGGCTCGCCGACCGCCTCGCCCTCCGCGACGCCGTCGGCCACCCCGTCGTCGACCCCGTCCGCCGGCCCGTGCGTGCGGGCGTCGAACTACGCACACGTCACCGCCGGGCGGGCGCACCAGAGCGGCGGCTACGTGTACGCCAACGGGTCCAACCAGGCGATGGGCCTCTACAACGTGTTCACCACGCACGGCCTGCAGCAGACCGGCCCGAACTTCTACGTCGTCGCCGACACCGCCTGCTGAAGCGCCGCCTCGACGGTCCGGTGCGCGAACGGGAAACCCTCGCGCACCAGGACCCCGGGCAGCACCCGCTGGCTGACCAGGGCCTCGCCGCCGAACTCGCCGACGGCGGCCTTCAGCGCGAACCCGGGCACCGGCAGCAGGTTGGGCCGGTGCAGCACCTTCGCCAGGGTCGCGGAGAACTCGGCGTTGGTGACCGGTTCGGGGCCGGTGAGGTTCACGGGGCCGGCGAGGTCCCGCTCCAGGACGAACTCGACGGCGCCCAGCCAGTCCGGCAGCGACATCCACGGCAGGTACTGCCGGCCGCCGCCCATCCGCCCGCCGGCGAACAGCTTGAACTGCAGGTACAGCGGCTTCAGCAGCCCACCGTCGCGGGCGAGCGGGAACCCGGTGCGCAGCAGCGCGACCCTCGTCCCGGCGTCCTCCGCGGGGCGGGTCGCCGCCTCCCACACCCGGCACAGGTCGGCGAGGAACCCCGCCCCGGCCGGTGACTGCTCGTCGACGGCCCGGTCGCCGGTGTCGCCGTAGAACCCGACCGCCGACGAGTTCAGCAGCACCGCCGGCCGCTGCGCCCCGGCGGCCGCGATCGCCTTCGCGAGGGTCGCGGTGGTGTCGACGCGGCTGGTGCGCAGCGTCCGTTTGTACTGCTCGGTCCAGCGCCGGTCGCCGACACCGGCCCCCGCCAGGTTGATGACGGCGTCCTTGCCGGCGACGGCCGACGCGTCGAGCAGGCCGGCGGCCGGGTCCCAGCGCAGCTCGCCGGGGCCGCGGGCGGGCCGCCGCACGAGCTGGGTGACCTGGTGCCCGGCGGCGCGCAGGTGCGGCACGAGCCGCCCGCCGAGAAACCCGGACGCGCCCGCGATGAGGATCTGCATGCCGTCATCTTGCCCAGCGGGGGCCCGTAAACCACAAACAGGGGCGCCCAATGGGCGCCCCTGTTTCGCGTCGCGGTGTTACAGGCCGAGGTCGGCCTCGAAGTTGCCGCCCTCGAGGCGCTCCTTGACCGTGGTCAGGAAGCGGGCCGCGTCGGCGCCGTCGACGATCCGGTGGTCGTAGGACAGCGCCAGGTACACCATGGACCGCGGCGCGATGATCTCGCCGAGCTCCGGGTCGTTGACGACGACGGCACGCTTCACGACCGCGCCGGTGCCGAGGATCGCCACCTGCGGCTGGTTGATGATCGGCGTGTCGAACAGGGCGCCGCGGCTGCCGGTGTTCGTCAGCGTGAACGTGCCGCCGGTGATGTCGTCCGGGTTGAGCTTGTTGGTGCGGGTGCGCTCGGCCACGTCCGCGATCCGCTTGGCGAGGCCGCCGAGGTTCAGGTCGCCCGCGTTGCGGATGACCGGGACGATGAGCCCCTTCTCGGTGTCGACGGCCATGCCGAGGTGCTCGGCGTCGTGGTACGTGACGGTGCCCGCCTCCAGGTCGATCGAGGAGTTCACCGACGGGTGCACCCGCAGCGCCTCGACCGCCGCGAGGGCGAAGAACGGCAGGAACGACAGCTTCACGCCGTGCGTGTCGAGGAACTGCTGCTTCGCCTTCGCCCGCAGCTTCGCCACCTTGGTGACGTCGACCTCGACGACCGTGGTGAGCTGCGCCGACACCTGCAGCGACTCGACCATGCGGCGGGCGATGAGCGCGCGCATGCGGGTCAGCTTCTGCGTCTGGCCGCGCAGCGGGCTCGGCGCCGCCTTCGCGGCCGGCTTGCTCTCCGCGACGGCCGCGGCGGGCGCGGCCGCGGGAGCGGCGGCGGCCTGCTTGGCCTTGGCGGCGGCGTCGAGGACGTCCTGCTTGCGGATGCGCCCGCCGACCCCGGTGCCGGACAGCGACGCCAGGTTGACCCCGTGCTCGGAGGCGAGCTTGCGGACCAGCGGCGTCACGTACCCGGCGTCGCCCTCGGCCTTGCCGTTGACGCTCGGCTCGACCGAGGTGGCCGGGCCCGCGGCGACAGGGGCGGCCGCGGCCGGCTTGGCCTGCGCCGGCTGCGCGGGGGCCGGGGCGGCCGCCTGCGCGGGGGCGGCGGCCTGCTGCGGCTTCGGCTCGGGCTTGGGCTCCGGCTTGGGCTCGGCCTTCGGCTGCTCCACCTGCTGGGCGGGCGGGGCCTGCTGCGCCGGCTGGGCGCCGCCGCCCGCGCCCGGGGCGCCGATGACGGCCAGCTCGGCGCCGACCTCGACGGTCTCGTCCTCGGCGACCTTGATCTCCAGCAGCGTGCCGGCGACCGGCGACGGGATCTCCGTGTCGACCTTGTCGGTGGAGACCTCGAGCAACGGCTCGTCGGCCTCGACCGCGTCACCGACCTGCTTGAGCCAGCGGGTGACGGTGCCCTCGGTGACGGACTCGCCCAGCGCCGGCATCTTCAGCGACGTGGTTTCCCCCGACGCCTCCGCGGCGGGCGCCGCCTCGGCCTTCGGGGCCTCGGCCTGGGGCGCTTCGGCCGCAGGGGCCGGCTCCTCGGCCTGAGCGGGCTCCTCGGCGGCGGCCGGCTCCTCGGCCGGGGCCGCACCGCCCGCGTCGCCGGCGTCGCCGATGACGGCGAGTTCGGCGCCGACCTCGGCGGTCTCGTCCTCCTGCACCACGATGCGCGTGAGCACCCCGGCCGCCGGTGACGGGATCTCCGTGTCGACCTTGTCGGTGGAGACCTCGAGCAACGGCTCGTCGGCCTCGACCTGGTCGCCCTCCTGCTTCAACCAGCGGGTGACGGTGCCCTCAGTGACGCTCTCGCCCAACCGGGGCATGGTGACCGATACCGGCATATGAACAGTCTCCTTGAAACGCTGCTGGACAGTGCTTGTGGCGGTCGGGTCCCAGACGGAATCAGTGGACGTGCAGCGGCTTTCCGGCGAGCGCCAGGAACGCCTCACCGATGGCCTCGTTCTGCGTGGGGTGCATGTGCACGAGCGGGGCGACGTCGCCCGGGAATGCCTCCCAGTTGTAGATCAACTGGCCCTCGCCGATCAGCTCGCTGACCCGCGCGCCCACCATGTGGACGCCGACGACGGGGCCGTCCTTGACCCGCACCAGCTTCACGAAACCGGCGGTCTTCAGGATCTGGCTCTTGCCGTTGCCGGACAGGTCGTACTGGATCACCTCGATCTTGTCGCCGTGCAGCTCGCGGGCCTTCGACTCGTTGAGCCCGACGGAGGCGACCTCCGGCTCCGAGTACGTGACGCGCGGGATGCCGGCCTCGTCGATCACCTGCGGGTGCTGCCCGGCGATCTCCTCGGCGACGAAGATGCCCTGCTGGAAGCCGCGGTGCGCGAGCTGGACGCCCGGCACGATGTCGCCGACCGCGTACACGCCGGGGACGCTGGTGCGCAGCCGCTCGTCGGTGATGACGAACCCGCGCTCCATCTTGACGCCCTGCTCCTCGTAGCCGAGGCCGGCCGTCGTCGGGCCGCGGCCGACCGCGACGAGCAGCAGCTCCGCCTCGATCGTCTCGCCGCCCTGGATGGTCACCTTGATGCCCTCGCCGGCGCGCTCGACCTTCTCGAACGGCTTGCCGGTCTTGAACTTGATCCCACGCTTGCGGAACGCCCGCTCCAGGGCCTTCGAGCTCGCCTCGTCCTCGACCGCGATGAGCCGCGGGAGGGCCTCGACGATCGTCACGTCCACCCCGAAGGACTTCCACGCGCTGGCGAACTCGCAGCCGATCACGCCACCGCCGAGGATCACCGCCGACGCCGGCACGTGGTCCAGGGCCAGGGCGTGCTCGCTGGTCAGCACCCGCTCGCCGTCGACGTCCAGGCCCGGCAGGGACTTGGAGTAGGAGCCCGTCGCCAGGATGACGTTCTTGCCCTTGTACCGCGTGCCCGACACCTCGACCGTGTCGGCGGCGACGAGCCGGCCCTCGCCCTCGATCAGCGTCACCTTGCGGGCCTTCGCCAGGCCCTGCAGCCCCTTGTAGAGCTTGGTGATGACACCGTCCTTGTACGAGTTGACCGCCTTCATGTCGACGCCGTTGAACGTCGCCTGGACGCCGAACTGCTCCGCCTCGCGGGCCGCGTCGGCGACCTCACCTGCGTGCAGCAGCGCCTTCGTCGGGATGCAGCCGCGGTGCAGGCAGGTGCCGCCGAGCTTGTCCTTCTCGACCAGGCCGACGGACAGGCCGAGCTGCGCCGCGCGGAACGCCGCCGCGTAGCCGCCGCTGCCGCCGCCCAGGATCAGGACGTCGAAGGAGTTGGCGTGTGGGTCGCTCACGGATTCTCCCAGGTGATGCACGGACCGGTTGGGTCCGTGATGGCATGACGATCCTTGGCCATCTTGTCATCACCGCTGTCCGCCTGCGACGGTAGGTGCCCCGACGTCGACCGCCGGGTGCCCGTTCGCGGGGGTTCGTCGGGGCATCATCACGGGGAGGGGCACGGATCTTGGCCTGGTTCCGCCGCAACAGAGCCGCCGCAGGTGGGCGCGCCGCCAACCGTGACGACGTGCGGCACCTGGAGGAGTTCGTCCGGTCCCGGCGGGGCGTCGAAGGGTTCATCGAGCCCCGCACCGCAGTGACAGAAACGACACTGTTGCTGATCGCACACGACGGCGAGTGGACCCGCCGCCGCGTCGACGACCCGCAGGCGGCCCGCCAGTTCGCCCACAAGCTGAGCATGCCGATCTACGACGTGGCGCTCGTCGGCTACCCGCAGCGGATGCGCGACTACAACGCCCGCAACAAGACCACCTAGCCTTCGGCGGCGATCTCCTCCACCAGGCCGATCAGGGTGCGCACCGGCACGCCGGTGCCGCCCTTCGCCCAGTAGCCGAACGCCTCACCGGAGTGGTAGCTGGGGCCGGCGATGTCGATGTGCGCCCACTGCACGCCCTCGGCGACGAACTCGGACAGGAACACGCCGCCCTGCAGCATGTGCCCGGCCCGGTCCATGCCCGCGTTGACCTGCGAGATGTCGGCGACCTCGGAGTCCATGCCCTTGCGGACGTCCTCCGGCAGCGGCATCGGCCACGCCGGCTCGCCGACCCGCTCGCCCGCGTCCCGGACCCGCTCGCACAGCTCCGGCGTGCCCATCACCCCGGAGATCCGCTTGCCGAGCGCGATCACCTGGCCGCCGGTCAGGGTCGAGACCTCGAACAGGTAGTCGGGCTCGTCCTCGCACGCCCGGGCGATCGCGTCGCCGAGGATCATGCGGCCCTCGGCGTCGGTGTTGAGCACCTCGACCTTGTGGCCGTTGTACATCGTCACGACGTCGCCCGGCCGGTACGCGCTGCCGGACGCCATGTTCTCGGCCATCGGCGCGTACGCCACGACGGCGACCTTCGGCTTCAGGGCCGCGATCGCGATCATCGTCGACACGACCGCCGCCGCACCCGACATGTCGGACTTCATCTCCCACATGCCCGCCGCCGGCTTGATCGACACGCCGCCCGTGTCGAACGTGATGCCCTTGCCGACCAGCGCGACCCTTCGCGTCGCGCCCGCCGGCTCGTACGCGATCCGCACCATCCGCGGCGCCGCCGCCGAGCCGAGCCCGACCGCGAGGATGCCGCCGTACCCCTGCTTCGCCAGGGCCTTCTCGTCCAGGACGGTGACGTCCAGCTGCGCCGCCTCCGCGGCCTCCTTCGCCTGATCGGCGAACTGCGGCGGGCGCAGCTCGTTCGGCGCCGTGTTGATCCAGTCCCGGGTCCGGGCCACCGCCGCGGTCACCGTGCCCGACCGCTTCACGGCCGCCTTCGCCAGGCGCGCCGCCGCGTCGGGCACGTGCAGCACCACCTTGCGGACCGGCTCCTTGCGGACGCCCTTCGTCTTGTACCCGGTGAACTGGTACGCCCCCAGCGCCGCGCCCTCGGCGACGGCCCGCACGCCCGAGGTCAGCTCGTCGTCGGTGGGCGTGTCCCGGTCCGACAGCGGCAGCACGAGCGCCACCGACGCCGACCCGGCCAGGGCGCGCGTCGCCGACCCGGCGGCCCGCCGCAGCGTCTCCGCCGCGGGCGCGGCACCCGCCGGCTCCGGCCCGAGCCCGACCGCCACCACCAGCGGCGCCGCCACCGCGCCGAACGCGGCGACCTTCGTCACCTCGCCGACCGCCCCGGTCGCGCCGAGGACCCGCAGCGTCTCCGCCAGCCCGCCACCCGGCCGGTCGCTGAACGCCGCCGCGACACTCTCCGCTCCGGAGGCGAGCAGCAGCTTGGCGTCACCGCCGTCGTGTGCGTACACGCCGACGACCACGGCGTCGACGGCGAGCTCGGCGGGGTCGGTGTCGACCAGGTTCAGGGCGGTCACTCGGGCTCCACATCACTGGTGGTGTTCTGCGTCAGCGTCGGCTGCGGCGGTACCGCACCTTCAGCATGCCGCCGATTCGGGTGCTGGACACGATAACCAACGCGATAGGTTGCGGGCATGACGCAACCCTTGCGGCACCCCGCGTTGTATCACCGTCATGCGGCGCTCGGTGCCAAGTTCGCGGCGTTCGGTGGCTGGGAGATGCCCCTCGAGTACGCCGGAGGCGGCGTGCTCAAGGAGCACACGGCGGTCCGGGAGGACGCCGGCGTGTTCGACGTGTCGCACCTGGGCAAGGCCCGGGTCCGCGGCCGCGGCGCCGCCGACTTCGTCAACCGCTGCCTCAGCAACGACCTCAACCGTATCGCCGCAGGTCAGGCGCAGTACACCCTCTGCCTCGACGAGTCCGGCGGCGTGGTTGACGACCTCATCGCATACCGCTTCGGCGACGACGACGTCTTCCTCATCCCCAACGCGGCCAACACCGCCGAGGTGGTCCGCCGGCTGGTCGCCGCGGCCCCGAACGGGATCAGCGTGGTCGACCAGCACGAGCTCTTCGCGGTCCTCGCCGTGCAGGGCCCCCGCTCCGCGGAGCTGCTGTCCGGCATCGGACTGCCGACCGACCACGACTACATGAGCTTCACCGTCTCGGCCTTCGAGGGCAGCGACGTCGTCGTGTGCCGCACGGGGTACACCGGCGAGCACGGCTACGAGCTGGTCGTGCCCTCCCACGACGCGCACACCCTCTGGGACGCGATCACCGCCGCCGGCGCCCGTCCGTGCGGCCTCGCCGCCCGCGACACGCTGCGCACCGAGATGGGGTACCCCCTGCACGGCCAGGACCTGTCGCTGGACATCAGCCCTGTCCAGGCCCGCTCCGGCTGGGCCGTGGGCTGGGGCAAGGAGCAGTTCTGGGGCCGCGACGCCCTGCTCGCCGAGAAGGCCGCCGGCCCGCGCCGCCTCCTCTTCGGCATCGAGTCCCTGGACCGCGGCATCCCCCGGGCGCACATGGCCGTCCTCCCCGCCTCCGGTGACACCCCGATCGGCGAGGTGACCAGCGGCACGTTCTCCCCGACCCGCAAGGTCGGCATCGGCCTGGCCCTCATCGACACCTCGGCCGGGGTCTCGGAGGGTGACGAGGTCGCCCTGGACGTCCGCGGCCGCCGCTCGACCGTCCGCGTCGTCAAACCCCCGTTCGTGAAGTCCAACGTCCGCTGACCGCGTCGCTCCGGGCGGGCCTGCCGCCTCTCGCACCCCGCCCGGACCGTCTCGCCCCGCTCCCACTCCACGAGGGGTGGGTCAGACCGTCGTTTGTGGCGATTTCCACAGCTGGGGTGTCAGCCCGGGGTGACGACAACCGGCGGGCGGGGGCTGGGGTCAGCGGGTGGTGGCGAGGACGAGCCAGGCGGTCAGTGTGGCGAGTTCCACAGCGGCGCCGATCACGTCGCCGGTGATGCCGCCCAGGCGGCGTCTGGTGTGGTGGGTCAGGGACCAGGCGGTGGCGGCGGCGAGGAGGACCGCGAGGGGGGCGCGGACCGGGTCGGTGAAGCCCGTCGTGGCGGCCAGGGCGGCCGCGGCGGCGGCGAGCAGCAGGGTGACCGCGGCGATCAGCGGGCGGGGGAGGGTCGCGGCGACCAGGGCGCCGAGGCCCTCGGGGCGCGCGGCGGGCAGCCCTGCACGGCAGGCGACGGTGGCGCCGAGGCGGCCCGCGGCGGTGCCGGTGACGACCATGGCCAGGGCCGCCGGCCACGGGTGGGCCAGGATGCTGGTCAGGGCGGCCGTGTCGAGCAGCAGCACCGCCACGATGGACACCACGCCGAACGGGCCGATGTCCGATTTTTTCATGATTTCGAGGGCTTTGTCGCTCGGGGCGAAGGAGCCCAGGCCGTCGGCGGTGTCAGCCAGGCCGTCCAGGTGGAGGGCACGGGTGCAGACGGCGGCCAGGGCCACCGCCGCGGCCGCCGCGAGGAGGGGTGAAGCGCCCGCGGAGCGGAGCCCGAGGGCGGCGCCGGCCAGTACACCTCCCAGCATGACGCCGACCAGGGGAGCCACGGCCATCGCCGTCCGCGCCGCCGGACGGTCGACCCGGGACACGCCCAGCGGGGCGATCGTGAAGAGGGTCAGGGCGAGCTTCAGTCCTCCCACGACGGTTTCACGTACGGCATCTCGGCGGTGGGGGAGTCGGCGACGACCCGCTGGATCTCCGCCTCGATCCGCTCCTGCTCGGTCAGGCCGTCCGACGGCGGCTCGGCGGGGGCGGGCACGCGGGGCGGGGTCGCCGCGGCCAGGGTGAGCGCCGTGTTGATCAGCGGCAGCGTGGCCAGGGCCGTGCCGCCCTCGCCGAGGCCGAGCTTGAGCTGCAGGAACGGGGTCACGCCGAGCACGTCGGCGGCGAGCCTCACCGTCGGGTTGTCGCCGTGGTCGGGCATGAGGAGCCAGTGCCGGGTCTGCGCGCCGTAGTCGCGGGCGACCAGGCCGGCGGCGATGCCCACGGGGCCGTCGATCATGACGGGCAGCTTGCGGGACGCGGCGCCGAGCAGGACGCCGGTCGCGACCGCGATGTCGCCGCCGCCGAGCATCGACAGGATCGTGTGCGGCTCGCGGCTGCGGGCGCGGATGCGGTGCCGGGCGTCGCGGATCGCGCCGACCTTGCGGATCCAGGCGGCGTCGTCGACGAAACCGGTCGCGTCGACGACCCGGCCGAGCAGCGCGGCGGGCTCGCCGCCGGTGAGGACGGCCACGATCGACGCGGCGGCCGCGTCGGAGCCGGAGCCGCAGGCACCCAGGACGAGCAGGTCGACGCCCTCGTTGGCGGCGGCGTCGGCGAGCCGCCAGCCGAGGGTCAGCGCCGCGTCGACGCTGGTGTCGTCGAGGGCGTCGTGCAGCTCGGCGGGGCCGGCCTCGGGGCAGTCGATCGCCTGCACGCTGGCGCCGGCGGTGGCGGCGAGCATCGCCAGGGTGCCGGTGCCGTCCACGACGTCCTGGAGGCGCTCGTCGGCGGCCGCCGACGAGTCACCGGCCGCGAAGCCGCCGGTCCGGTCGCCGCGCAGGACCAGGATCCGCGGCTGCTGCCACGGGCGCGGGTCGGGCCGGCCCTGGGTGCCGCCGGCGAACCGGACGACGGGCACGAGCCCGCCCAGGCCGGCGCCGTTGAGCTTCAGGGTCAGCAGCCGCTCGCCGGCCTCGGCCGACGTCGACTCGTCGGGCAGCGGCAGCTCCATGCCCGGCTGGAACGACAGCGCCTCGCCACCGTCAGCCGTCGACAGCACCGAGCCGGCGACCGCGCCGGTGAACGTGAACGGCGTGGTGTCCGCAACCGGGGCGGCAGCCTCCCGGCCGCCCGCGAAGCCGACCGCGGAGCCGCCGCGCAGCCAGGTGACCTCCCCGGCGATGACCAGGGCGACGCCGTCGCTGGCCGCCGCGACCCGCTGGTTGAGCAGCCCGTTGGCGTCGGCGAAGGTGCGCCCGGCCGCGGTGGCGGGCAGCACGGCGAGCCCGGCCTCGGGCGAGACCATGACCAGCAGCGCCGCCGGGCAGCCGCGGACGGCGTCGGCGAGCGCGGCGATGCGGGCGTCGGCGGCGTGCGCGTCGGACCAGTCGCCGCCGGTGTCGAACACGGCGGTGAGCCACCCGCCGAGGTCGTCGACGAGCAGCACGTCCTCGGGCTTCGCGCTGTGCAGCAGGTCGGCGAGGCGCTCCGGCTCGGTGCCGATCTCCTCGGTGCTCCAGCCCGCGGGCCGCCGCTCCCGGTGTCTGGCCAGCCGCGCCGCCCACGCCTCATCTGTCAGTCCGCCCGGCAGCTCGGGGGCGGTCGCGACATAGCGCACCCGCTCCGCGTCCGCGACGAGCGACTCCGCCACTTCCGACTTCCCGGACCGGATTCCACCGAGCACCAGCAACCGCATGCCCCGTACTTTATGGCCAGGGGTTCACTTTCCGGTGGGCGGCATCGGCACATCGCGGTCTTCCCGATACGCTCGAAACTACCTACCTGGGACGGGAGCGTGACTGATGGCGTGGACATGGCATTTCGAAGACGCTGAGAGCCGGACGGTCGACGGCCCGAACGAGGCGTTTTCCAGCCAGTCCGACGCGGAGTCCTGGCTCGGCCAGAGCTGGCGTGAGCTGGTCGCCAAGGGCGCGACGACGGCGATCCTGACCGAGGACGAGCGCACGGAATACAAGATGAGCCTCCTGCCCGCGGCGGGAGGCTGACGCGGTGGCCTTCGGCCGGTCGCCGGGGCGCGTCGCGGGGCTGCCCCGCGAGGCGTTCCGGCCGAGCCCGATCTTCCTGGGCATCCTCGCGCTGTTCGCGGTCTCCGGCTGGATGACGTGGACGGGCTTCGGCAGCGAGCAGCTCGACGTGTTCCTGTTCGTCGCGTCGGGCTGGACGGTCTCGCTCTGCCTGCACGAATACGCGCACGCCCTCGTCGCGTACAAGGGCGGCGACCACGACGTGGCGCACCGGGGCTACCTGACGCTCGATCCGCTGAAGTACGCCCACCCGCTGCTGTCCATCGTGCTGCCGGTGGTGTTCCTGCTGATCGGCGGGATCGGCCTGCCGGGCGGCGCCGTGTGGGTCAACCACTCGGCGATCCGCAGCCGGTTCACGGACAGCCTGATCAGCTTCGTCGGCCCGGCCACCAACATGGTCCTCGCCGTCGTGCTGGTCCTGCCGTTCGCTATGGGCATGGACAACGGCGGCACCGAGGCGTTCTGGTCGGCGCTGGCGTTCCTGGCGTTCCTGCAGCTGACGGCGAGCATCCTCAACTTCGTGCCGATACCCGGCGTGGACGGCGGCAACCTGCTCTTCCCGTGGCTGAGCCCGCAGTGGCAGCGGGGGTTCAACCACGTCGCGCCGTACGGGATGCTGCTGCTGATCGCGCTGCTGTGGTCACCGGTGATCAACAACTGGTTCTTCAACGTCGTGTTCGGGTTCGGCGACGTGCTCGGCCTGCCGTCCTCCCTGGTCTCCGACGGTCTCAGCCTGTTCCGCTTCTGGTCGTGAGACGGGGGCCGCCGAAGCGGCCCCCGTCACCACCGGTCAGGGACGCTTGGCGGGGCTCTGCGTCTTGCCCGGGTCGCGCTCCACGACCGGGTCGAGCACCTCGTCGATCCGCTTGAGCAGCTCCGCGTCGAGCTTCACGCCCGCCGCCTTCACGTTGTCCTGCAGCTGCTCGGGGCGGGTCGCCCCGACGATCGCCGAGGACACGTTCGGGTTCTGCAGCACCCACGCGACACCCAGCTGCGCCATCGTCAGCCCGGCCTGCTCGGCGAGCGGCTTGAGCTGCTGCACCGCGGTCAGGACCTCGTCGCGCAGCAGCGCGGAGATGAAGTTGGCACCCGACTTCTCGTCGGTGGCCCGCGACCCGGCCGGCGGCGGCTGGCCCGGCAGGTACTTGCCGGTCAGGACGCCCTGCGCCAGCGGCGACCACACGATCTGCCCGACGCCGAGCTCCTGCGACGTGGGGACGACCTCGGCCTCGATGACCCGGTACAGCGCCGAGTACTGCGGCTGGTTCGAGACCAGCTGGATGCGAAGCTCGCGGGCGAGCTCGTGCGCGGCCCTGATCTCGTCGGCCCGCCACTCCGAGACGCCGATGTAGTGCGCCTTGCCGCTGCGCACCACGTCGGCGAACGCCTCCATGGTCTCCTCGAGCGGGGTGGCGTAGTCGTACCGGTGAGCCTGGTACAGGTCGACATAGTCGGTCTGCAGCCGACGGAGCGAGCCGTTGATCGACTCGAGGATGTGCTTGCGGGACAGGCCGCGGTCGTTGCGGCCCGGGCCGGTCGGCCAGTAGACCTTGGTGAAGATCTCCAGGCCCTCGCGGCGCTGACCCTTCAGCGCCTCGCCGAGCACGACCTCCGCCCGGGTGCCGGCGTAGACGTCGGCGGTGTCGAACGTGGTGATGCCGAGGTCGAGGGCGGCGTGCACGCAGGCGGTCGCCTGCTCCGCCTCGACCTGTGAGCCGTGGGTGATCCAGTTGCCGTACGAGATCTCGCTGACGAGCATCCCGGACCGGCCGAGGTGACGAAACTCCATGACTAACTGCTTACATGACGGGGCGCGTGTCGGCGAGCAGACGGTCGATCTCGTCCGTCACCCCGGTCCGGCTCGGGAACGTGGCCTCGATCACCGTCCGGCCGCGCCGGTCGAGGGCGCCCCACCGCTGCGAGTCGTCCGCGAACAGGAACGCGACCGGGTGGATCATCAGCGTGTGGTGGATCGGCGGCACCAGGACCCGGCCCGACCGGTCCACGACACCCTTGCGCCCGTCCAGGGACACGACGGCGAGACCTTCGTCACTGAAGCCGTCGATGTACCGGCCGTCGAGCAGCGCGGTGGCGAACCCGTCGTACTGGAACGACACGACGACCCGGCCGACGCTGTCGACGGCGCCCCAGTGCTCGCCGCGCCGGACCGCCGCGACCCCGCGCCGGAACGGCCGCACGTCGTCGTACCCGGTCGAGATGAGCACCGCGTTGGTCTTGTCGATCGCGATCCAGCGGTTCGTGCCGTCGCGGGACACCCAGGCGACCCCGTCGGAGAAGCTGCCGACGCCCAGGTACCCGGCGGCGGGCTCGATGAGCAGCTTGCCGGTGTCGTCGATGAGCTCCCACGTCTCGGACCCCTGCCGCTGCACCCACGCCACGCCGTCGCGGAACGGCTGCACGTCCAGGTAGCCGGGGCCGATGCAGAAGTTGCCGTCGGGTTCGACATACCCCCAGCGCTGGGTCTGCTCGTCGAACGCGGGCGCCGGCGCCTTGCGGATCTGCAGGATGTCGTCGCGGCTGCGCGGGTACGGGCCCCACCCCTTCTCGGCGACCCGCCGGAACACCGCGTCGAGCGCCAGCTCGGTCTGCGCGATGAGCTCCGGGTCCTCCTCCTTGCGCAGGTCGAGGGCCCGTTCGAAGTGATTGCAGGCCTCCATGTAGCGGCCCTGGTCGTAGGCGCACTTGCCGGCGTGCTGGTGCATGGTGGCGCGCAGCCGGTCCGGCAGCTCGCTGGAGTTGGCGAGCGTGAAGAGCCGGTCGGCCTCCTCGAACTCCTCCCGCCACTGCAGCACGTGCGCCAGCCGCGCCTGCGCGATCGCGATCCGGCGCAGCTCACCGGTCGCCTCGGCGTGCGCGAGGGCGAGCTTGCCGTCCGCGAACGCCTTCGGCAGGTCGTTCAGGATCCGGGACACCACGGCGCGCAGGCTCAGCAGCCGCGCCCGCGTCGGGTTGTCCTCGACGCGGTTCAGCTTCGCGGTCAGCGAGTCGCGGATGTCGGTGAGCTCCTGCACCTCGGCGCCCTCGATCTGCTCACGCAGCGTGTCGGGGTCGAAGCGCCACACGTACCCGGCGAGGACCTGCTCCGGGTCGGGCCCCGCGGCCTCCTCGGGCTTCGGCTCGCTGCGTCCGGGTGCCGCCGGCGACGTCGGCAGCAGCGCCGCCAGCTCGGCCGGGAACCCTTCCGCCCCGGGCCGCACGATCGGCAGGTAGCCCGTCGCCTGCAACCCGTCGACGCCCGCCCCGGTCAACGGCGCGGAGCGGTAGGCGTCCATCGCGGTCTGCTGCACCGTGCCTGACCCCTCGTGTTCCGTTTGCGGCGTCGGTACTGCCTGCGCCGGCCCTTCCGCGTCGCCGCCTCCGGCGGGCCCGAACGCGTTGAACGGCAGGTCCGGTGCGTCCACCGGCGGCGCGCTCAGCGGCGCCACCGTCACGACCACGTCATCGCCGGCCGGCGGCTCCGCGCCCCCACCCGCCGGACCGGCGCCGCCGTTCGCGTTCGCCGTGTCCGCGTTCGCCGCTGACACGGGCGCGGGCGCGGGCTGGACGGGCGCGGGCGGGACAGGAGCAGGCGGCACGGGCGCGGGCTGGACGGGAGCGGACTGGACGGGCACGGGCGGCATGGGCGCGGCCTGCGCCGGTGCGGCGTGCGCCGGTACAGCCTGCGCCGGCGCGGCGGAGACGGGCACGGACGAGACCGGGACCGAGGAGACCGGCACCGACGAGACCGGCACCGACGAGACGGGCGCCGCGGAGACCGGGGCCGCGGAGACGGGCGCCGCGGACACCGGCCGGTTGCCCGGGTCCTCGTGCCGGCCGTGCCCGGCGTGCCGCGCGGGCGCGGACGACACGGGCCGGTCGGTGAGGTCCTCGGGGCGGGCGTGACCCGGCGCGTGGTGGTGCGGCACGGCCGAGACCGGCGCCGACGAGACCGGCGCCGCCGACACGGGCGCGGCCGAGACCGGTGCGGCCGAGACGGGCGCTTCGGGCATGCCGTGGTCGCCGTGCGCCGGCGGGCCCTGGACCGGGGCGCCGTAGGTGCGTCCCTGCTGCGGGGCACCCTGCTGGCCCGGTCCGCCGCCCGGCTGGGCGGGGGCGCCGTAGACGGTGGAACGGCCCTGACCGCCGTACGTCGTCCCGGCCGGCGGCGCGCTCATCGGCGCGTCCACCGGCGGGGGAGCGCCGTAGACCGTGGCCCGGCCCGCGCCGGGCGGGGCCGACTGCGGCGCGGCCGGTGGGGCGGCGCCGCGGCGAACCCGGGGGACCTCGTCGGTCGGCTCGTCCAGGGCGGGGTTGCGCGGCCGGCCGTGCCCCTGCTGCGGGCGCCCGTACCCGGGCGGCGGCCCGTCGTAGCCCCGCCGGTCGTCGTACCCGCGGCGGTCGTCGTCGTAGCCGGCGTCGTACCCGCGCCGGTCGTCACGGCGGTCGTCGCGCCGGTCGTCACGGCGGTCGTCGCGCCGGTCGTCACGGCGGTCGTCGCGGCGGAAGTCGTCCCGGCGGTCGTCGTAGCCCGGCTCGTACCCGCGGCCGTCGTAGCCGGGCTCGTACCCGCGGCGGTCGTCGCGCCGGACGTCGCCGCGCCGGTCGTCGTCGTACCCGCGCCGGTCGTCCCGGCGGTCGTCGCGTCTGGGGTCGCCGCGCCGGTCGTCCCGGCGGGGGTCGCCGCGGCGGTCGTCGTGACCGGGGTAGCCGCGCCGGTCGTCATACCCGGCGTCCTGCCCGCGGCGGTCGTCGAAGGGCGCGTCGTACCCGCGGCGGTCGTCGTACGGGCCGTCGTGGCCGCGCTCATACCCGCGGCGATCGTCGCGCCGGTCGTCGCGGCCCTGCTGCGGCCGCCCCTGCTGCGGGTGGCGGCCCTGCTGCGGCACCTGCGGATAGCCCTGCTGCCCCTGGTAGCCGCCCTGCTGCGGACGTCCCTGCTGCGGGTGGCGGCCCTGCGGCGGCACCTGCGGCGGCGGCTGGTACCCCTGCGGCGGCGGCCCGCCCTGCACCCAGCGTGGCTGCGGGCGGCCGTGCTCGTCGACGGGCCCGCGGGGGTCACCGGCACGCGGATCGGTCAGGCGCGGGTCGCCGGGGTGGCGCGGGTCGCCGTACGGCCGGCCCTGCTGGCGGCGGCCGGACGGGTCGTCGCCCCACTGCTCGCCGCCGTGCTGCTCCGGACCGCCGCGCCCCGGCGGCGCCTGCTCGTCACGTCGCTGCTCCGGCACCCTGGTCCACGGCATCGTCTGCGCTGCGGCCCAGGTGGGCGCGGCGGTTCCCGGCTCTTCCCCCGGGTACTCGTCGCTCACAGCTTCGCTCTCCTCGCCCCACACCGGCGCCGATCATGCACCGGCGCCCGCCACGCGCCTACCCGGTGAAAATCGTGGTCCGGTCGCGAAGGGAGGGTACGGCTTGGGAGCCTCCCACCGCCACCGTCGGACGGAGCGCCGCCGCCGAATCGTTGTCGCCCGGAGAGCCGGAACCGCCGGCCAGGCGGCCGTCAGACGGTCGCGCCGATTTTCACCTGCGGTTTCGGGTTGCGGATGAAACGGAACGAGATCGCCCGCATGATCGCGTAGAAGTACAGCCGGCCGAGCTTCTCGGTGCTGTTGGGGAAGCGCTGCTTGACGAGACGCTTGACGGTCCGCGAGATCAGGAAGCTGTCGATCGCGGTCGCGACGGCCATGACGCCGAAGAGGGCGTTCGCCGCGAAGTAGATGCTCGGGTTGAGGTTCTTGTTGAACCCCACCAGCATCACCAGGAACGTGGTGCCGAAGAAGAAGGTGCCGATGGTCCGCCGCGAGTCGACGATGTCGCGCACGAGCCGCCGCTCGGGGCCCCTGTCGCGGGCGAGCAGGAAGCGCTCGTCGCCGTTGGCCATGCCCTCGCGGGCCTCGAGGCGCTCCGCCCGCTGCCGCTCCCGCATCTTCTTCGCGGCCTCGCGCCGGTTCGCCGCGGGCGGCTCGGCGACACGCCGACCGGCCACGACCCGCTTCGGCGTGGTCTTGCCCTGCTCGCGCTTGCTCAGCGTCTGGCGCCGACCGGCCGTGACCTCGGCTTCGTCGGGCTCAGGGGTGGTTGCTGCGGCGGGCTCTGCTGACTTACGGGAAAACAACGACGGCACGCCGTGAAGGGTAGCGGACAGTGTGCGAGCGGCCCAACGCCACGGGCCGGTCGCACACTGTCCGCGAAAGAACGTCAGCCCAGCTCGACGTGGGCGCCCAGGCCGTTGAGCTTGCCCTCGAAGTCCTCGTAGCCGCGCTGGATGAGCTTCACGCCGTACACCCGGGACGTGCCCTCGGCGGCCAGGGCCGCGATCAGGTGGCTGAACCCGGCCCGCAGGTCGGGGATCACCAGGTCGGCGGCGTGCAGCTTGGACGGGCCGGCGATCACGGCGGAGTGCATGAAGTTGCGCCGGCCGAAGCGGCACGGCGTCCCGCCCAGGCACTCCCGGTACGTCTGGATCGTGGCGCCCATCTGGTTGAGCGCCGCCGTGTAGCCGAGCCGCCGCTCGTACACCGTCTCGTGCACGATCGACAGCCCGCGGGCCTGCGTGAGCGCCACGACCATCGGCTGCTGCCAGTCGGTCATGAAGCCCGGGTGGACGTCGGTCTCCATCGCCACGGCGTTGAGCTCGCCGCCCGGGTGCCAGAAGCGGATGCCGCCCACGCCCGGGGTGTCGTCGATCTCGAACGCGCCGCCGACGGACGTGAACAGGTTGAGGAACGTCATCATGTCGGCCTGCCGGGCGCCGCGGACGAACACGTCACCGCGGGTGGCGAGGGCCGCCGCGCCCCAGCTGGCCGCCTCGATGCGGTCGGGGATGGGGCGGTGCGTGTAGCCGGTGAGCCGCGGTACACCCTGGATCTCGATCACCCGGTCGGTGTGCACCTTGATGATCGCGCCCATCTTCTGCAGCACGCAGATGAGGTCGATGATCTCCGGCTCGACCGCGGCGTTGCGCAGCTCGGTGACGCCCTCGGCGCGCACGGCCGTGAGCAGGATCTGCTCGGTCGCGCCGACGCTCGGGTACGGCAGCTCCAGCTTCGCCCCGTGCAGCCCGTTGGGCGCGGTGATGTCCATGCCCTTCTCGGACTTCTCCACGACCGCGCCGAACTCGCGCAGCGCCTGGATGTGGAAGTCGATGGGGCGCCCGCCGATGTTGCAGCCGCCGAGGTCGGGGATGAACGCGTGGCCGAGGCGGTGCAGCAGCGGCCCGCAGAACAGGATCGGGATGCGGCTGGAGCCGGCGTGGACGTTGATCTCGTCGACGTTGGCCGACTCGACGTCAGAGGTGTCGAAGTGCAGCTCGCCGTCGAGCGGGCCGCGGGTCACCTTCACCCCGTGCAGCTCCAGCAGGCCGGTGACCACCTCGACGTCGCGGATCGCCGGCACGTCGAACAGCGTGCTCGGAGTCTCGCCCAGCACCGTCGCGACCATCGCCTTGGACACGAGGTTCTTGGCGCCGCGCACCCGCAGCTCGCCATTGAGCGGCGCGCCACCGTGCACGGTGAGGACGTCACCGGCGTCGTAGTTGGTCACGGAAAGACCCTCCTGCAGGCAGGGATTGAAGGCTGATGTGCTGACGGAGCGTGAACCCGCGCAGCAGCATAACCACATCTACGGCATGCGAGCGCCGACCGCACGTCCGTCATGGCACGAAGACGTGACTCCGACAGCGATCAACCTTCAACCACCACAGAGGGTGACGGGACGGTCCGCGTTACGGGAGGGCGAGCATCCGATCGAGTGCCACCCGGGCGTAGTGAGCCGTGTCCGCGTCGACGGTGATCACGTTCGGCACGCGACCGGCGACGAGCTCCTCCAGCGCCCACACGAGGTGCGGCAGGTCGATCCGGTTCATCGTCGAGCAGTAGCAGACGTTGCGGTCCAGGAACATGATCTGCTTGTCCGGGTGCGCCAGCGCCAGCCGGCGGACCAGGTTGAGCTCGGTGCCGACCGCCCACGCCGAGCCGGCCGGCGCCGCCTCGATCATCCGGATGATGTACTCGGTCGAGCCGACGTGGTCGGCGGCCGTGACGACCTCGTGCTTGCACTCGGGGTGGACCAGCACGTTGACGCCCGGCACCCGCTCCCGCACGTCGCGCACGCTGTCGAGGGTGAACCGGCCGTGCACCGAGCAGTGGCCGCGCCACAGGATCATCTTCGCGTCGCGCAGCTGCTGGTCGGTCAGCCCACCGGCGGGCTTGTGCGGGTCGTACAGCACGCAGTCGTCGAGGCTCATGCCCAGCTTCAGCACGGCCGTGTTGCGGCCCAGGTGCTGGTCCGGCAGGAAGAACACCTTCGAACCCTGCTCGAACGACCACTTCAGGGCCGTCTCCGCGTTGGACGACGTGCACACGACGCCGTCACGGCGGCCGACGAACCCCTTGATGTCGGCGGTCGAGTTCATGTAGGTCACCGGCACCACGTCACCGGCGATGCCCAGCTCGGTGAAGTGGTCCCAGGCCTTCTCCACCTGCACGAGCGCGGCCATGTCGGCCATCGAGCAGCCGGCGGCCAGGTCCGGCAGCACGACCTGCTGCCGGTCGGAGGTCAGGATGTCGGCGCTCTCGGCCATGAAGTGCACGCCGCAGAACACGATGTACTCCGCGTCGGGCCGGGCGGCGGCCTCCCGCGCCAGCTTGAACGAGTCGCCGGTCACGTCGGCGAACTGGATGACCTCGTCGCGCTGGTAGTGGTGGCCCAGCACGAAGACGCGGTCGCCGAGGGCGGCCTTGGCGCGCCGGGCGCGCTCGACGAGGTCGGGGTCGCTCGGTGCGGGCAGGTCGCCGGGGCACTCGACACCCTTCTCGGTGTCAGGGTCGGTGCCGCGGCCCAGCAGCAGGAGCGCGGTGGCGGTTGACGACGGTTCAGCCCAGGTCACCACTCGATCGTCCCACGCGTGCGGTACCGCGGAACTGTGACCTAGCAGACGTGCACAATGTCCGGATGCGTGTCCTGGTGTGCCCCGACAAGTTCGCCGGCACGATCACGGCCGTCGACGCCGCCGAGGCATTCAGCGCCGGCTGGCTCGCGGCCAGGCCCGGCGACGAGCTCGTCCTGCGGCCGCTGTCGGACGGAGGCCCGGGTTTCGCCCGGGTACTGGCGGCGGCGCTGCCGCACGCACGCGTCCTGACCGTGCCGGCCACCGGCCCCCTCGGCCGCCCGGCCGAAGGGCACGTCGTGCTCGACGGGACGACCGCCTACATCGAGAGCGCCGAGGTCTGCGGCCTGCACCTGCTCGCCGACGCCGAACGTGATCCGAAGCACACCACGACCTTCGGGCTCGGCACCCTGCTGCTCGCCGCGGTCGAGGCCGGCGCCACCACGCTCGTCGTCGGGCTCGGCGGCAGCGGCACCAACGACGGCGGCGCCGGCCTGCTCGCCGCCCTCGGTGCCGCGCCGCTGTCCCCGTCCGGCTACGCGCTGCCGTACGGGGGAGCCGCGCTGACGGAGTGCGCCTCGCTCGGCGGTACACCCCGGCTGCGCGACGCCAGGATCGTCGCCGCCACGGACGTGGACAGCCCCCTGCTCGGGCTGCACGGCGCGAGCGCCGTCTACGGCCCGCAGAAGGGCGCGACCAGGGAGGACGTCTTCCTGCTCGACGCCGCGCTGACCCGCTGGGCCGGCGTCCTGCAGGCCCTGCCGACCGCCCCCGCCGGCCTCGCCGACCAGCCCGGCGCGGGCGCCGCCGGCGGGCTCGGCGCCGCCCTGCTCGCCCTCGGCGGCCGCGTCACCTCCGGCATCGGCCTGGTCCGGGAGCTGACCCGCCTCGACGCCGAACTGGAGGAGGTCTCCCTGGTCGTGACCGGTGAGGGCGCCTTCGACGAGCAGTCGCTGCGCGGGAAGGTCGTGGCGGGTGTGGCGAACGCCGCACGTGACCTCGGCGTGCCCTGTGTCGTGGTCGCCGGGCGGGTCGACGCGGGCCGCCGGGAGGCCGCCAGCATCGGCGTCACGGAGACGCATTCCCTGGTCCAGCACTTCGGCAGCGTCGCCGAGGCGCTCGCCCGACCGGCCGACGGCCTGCGGGAACTGGGCGAACGGCTGGCTCCGCAGTGGAGCCGCTAGCACGAAACCGTGTCACTATGAGAGGGAATGCCGTCGGTCGCCTCCGCGTTGGCAACCGGTGGAACCGTAGACATCACCGCAGGGAGCCTTGATCGTGACCGCTTCTCCGAAGTTTGCCGAGCCTGTTCAGACGGACAACCCGGCCGGCATCGGCCTCACCGCGGATGCCGCTGTCAAGGTGAAGGGCCTGCTCGAGCAGGAAGGGCGGGACGACCTGCGGCTGCGCGTCGCCGTCCAGCCCGGTGGCTGCTCCGGCCTGCGCTACCAGCTCTTCTTCGACGAGCGTTCGCTCGACGGGGACAAGGTCAGCACCTACGACGGCTTCGAGGTCGTCGTCGACCGCATGAGTGTGCCCTACCTCACCGGCGCGACGATCGACTTCGCCGACCGGATCGACGCGCAGGGCTTCACCATCGACAACCCCAACGCCCAGGGCTCCTGCGCCTGCGGCGACTCCTTCCACTAGATCTCGCCTCTTCCCAAGGCCGCTCTCCGACCCCTGGAGGGCGGCCTTCGGTGCTTTTCCTGCCTTTGGAAGGGCGGCCTTCGGTGCTCTTCCTGCTCCTGGAAGGTGGCCTTTTGGTGCTCTTCCTGAGCTTTCTGTGGGGTGTCCGCGCTGGCTGGACCGGGCCAGTAGTCTGTTCAGGCCCTGCCGTCTTGAGACCGAGGTTTCCATGAAGATCGTCGTCACCGGCTCGATCGCGACCGACCACCTGATGCACTTCCCGGGCCGCTTCGCCGAGCAGCTCCTGCCCGACCAGCTGCACAAGGTCTCGCTGTCGTTCCTCGTCGACGACCTGACGGTCCGCCGCGGCGGCATCGCGCCCAACATCGCGTACGGCATGGCCCTGCTCGGCCTCGAGCCGATCCTCGTCGGTGCCGTCGGCGCCGACTTCGGCGACTACCGCAGCTGGCTCACCCGCCACGGCGTCGACTGCGACTCCGTCTACGTGAGCGAGATCGCGCACACCGCCCGGTTCGTCTGCACCACCGACGACGACATGTGCCAGATCGCCTCGTTCTACGCCGGCGCCATGTCCGAGGCCCGCAACATCGAGCTGTCCCCGGTCAACGACCGGGTCGGCGGCATCGACCTCGTCCTCATCAGCGCCAACGACCCGGTCGCGATGGTCCGGCACACGGAGGAGGCCCGCGCGCTCGGCGTGCCCTTCGCCGCCGACTGCTCGCAGCAGCTCGCCCGCATGTCCGCCGACGAGATCCGCAAGCTGATCGACGGCGCCGCGTACCTGCTGACCAACGACTACGAGAAGGAGCTCCTCGAGTCGAAGACCGGGCTCACGACCGAGTCGCTGCTGGACAAGGTCGGCGTCCTCGTCACCACCCTCGGCAAGGACGGCGCCCTCATCCGCGGCCGCGACCTGCCCGCCGAGATCCACGTGCCGGTCGCCAAGGGCGTCGTCGCCAACGACCCGACCGGCGTCGGCGACGGCTTCCGGGCCGGCTTCTTCTCCGCCCTGTCGTGGGGCCTGGGCCTGGAGCGCGCCGCGCAGGTCGGCTCGATGGTCGCCGCCCTGGTCCTCGAGACCGTCGGCCCGCAGGAGTACGAGATCCTGCCCGCCGAGTTCACCAAGCGCATCGCCGAGTCGTACGGCGACGCCGCCGCGGACGAGATCCGCGCCTACCTCCCCGCCTGACCCTTCCGCTCTCTGAACCATCCCTATCGGTGTAGTAGGTACGGGCGTACAGTTGCCGCTGTGACGATCGTGGTCGTGGCGCTGCTCGCCCTCGCGACCGTGGCGGGCCTCGTCTACCGGGCCCGCTACGGCCGCCTCCGCGCGGCCGGCGGTGACCTGCCCCCGGGCCTGCTCTCCCCGGCCCGCGACACGGTCACCCTGCTGCAGTTCTCCTCCGCGACGTGCGCCCCCTGCCGCCAGGTCCGCGCCGTCTGCACCGACCTCGCCACCACCGTCTCCGGCGTCCGCCACGTCGAACTGGACGCCGAGGAGCACCTCGACGCCGTCCGCGAGCTGGGCATCTGGCGCCTGCCGACACTCCTCGTCGTGGACGCGCACGGCACCATCGCCCGCCGCACCGTCGGCGTCCCCGACCGCGCCACCCTCCGCGCCACCGTCACGGAAGTCCTGGCCGCATGACCTCCACCCCGCTCGGCCCGGCCTGTGCCGCCCACGGAACTCATGGCCGTATGGCTCCCACCCTGCACGGCGTGGTCGCCGGCTGCGCTTCCCCGCCCGCCATCGCCACGGAGATCCTGGCCGTATGGCCCCCGGCGCGCGACCTGTCCGCCGTGCCGGGTGAAGCGCTCGCCGGGTTGCCTGCTCGGCACAGTGCCATCGCCCGTCGCGCCGCCTGCGCCCACGTCCCCGACCGCGCCGTCTGGCGCGCCACCCGCGGAGATCGTGGTCGCATGACCCCCGGCCTCAGCGCAGCCCGCTACCCCACCGCTCGCCATGCCGCCAGCTGGGCTTCCCCACGCGCCGACGTCACCGATGTCCTGGCCGTATGGCCTCCATCGCGTGCTTCCCGCGGCCGGCGCAGCGCCATCGCCCGCCACGCCATTGCCCGCCACGCCATTGCCCGCCACGCCATTGCCCGCCACGCCATTGCCCGCCACGCCATTGCCCGCCACGCCATCGCCCGCCACGCCATCGCCCGCCACGCCATCGAGGTCGGCGTCGGCCTGCCCAACCGCGCCGTCCCGCGCGCCACTGTCACGGAGGTTCTGGCCGTATGACCCTCGACCCGCGCGGCCCGCGCTTCGCCGCCGCCCTCACCACGGTTGTCTTCGTGATCGTCCTGCTCACCGGCAGCGGCTGGCTCGCCCTCGCCCAGGCGGTGATCTTCGCCATCGGCGCGTACGACCCCCGCCTCACCCCGTACGGGCTGCTCTACCGCCACATGGTCGCCCCGCGCCTCGCGCCGCCCGCCGAGCGGGAGGACGGTGCCCCGGTGCGCTTCGCCCAGGCGGTCGGTCTGCTCTTCACCGTGGTCACCGTCGCCGGCTACCTGTCGGGCGTCACCGTGCTCGGCGTCGTCGGCGCGTCGTTCGCGCTGGTGGCGGCCTTCCTGAACTCCGCGTTCGGCCTCTGCCTGGGCTGTGAGGCGTATCTGCTGATCAAGCGCCTCCGCCCGGCGCAGTGACCCGATCGAGACACCCGATCGCGCCTTCGCCCAGCGCCTTCGCCCAGCGTGGTCGCCCAGCGTGGTCGCCCAGCGTGGTCGCCCAGCGTGGTCGCCCAGCGTGGTCGCCCAGCGTGGTCGCCCAGCGTGGTCGCCCGGCCTGTTCGCCCAGCGTGGTCGCCCAACCTCCCGACGCAGTTGCCCGACGCAGTCGCTCAGTGCGATCGACCAACCGTCAGCGCGGCCGCCCAACCGCCCGGCGCGGTCGCCCGGCGCAGTCGCCCGACCGCCCGACGCAGGTGCTTCAGCGCGGTCGACCTACGCCCAGTTCGGTGACCCTTCGTCCAACGCAGTAGAAGCCGATTGCGTCCCGTCCGAAGCGCGGCGAACCCGATTCGGATGATCCGGCGACGGGCCTCCGCTGTTCCTCGACCGTACCCCAGGCATCCAAGTTGATGTTCGGCGTCGCTACTGTACGTAGCATACCGGTAGTCGGGAGCGTGGTCAGGTCAGCGGAGCTCGACGGTGTGGCGGGTGTCGTCGGTGGAGATGAAGGTGTGGCCGCGCAGGCGGCACCATGCGGGGATGTCCACCGCGGCCGCCGGGTCGTCGGCGAGGACCTCGATGCGCGTGCCCGGAGGCTGCGTCGCGGCGAGCTTCGCCAGCATGATGACCGGCAGGGGGCAGCGCTTGCCGAGGGCCTCGACCACCAGTGGCGCGCTCACATGCCCACCTCGGCCCGCACGTCGGCGACCAGGCCGGGCAGCACCGCCAGGAAGCGGTGGACGTCGTCGGCGGTGACTCCACTGTGGAGCGAGACGCGGACGTTGCCGTGGGTGAGGACGCCCATGGCGGCCAGGACGTGTGACGGCTGGAGGGTGTCGGCGGTGCAGGCGGAGCCCGACGACACCGCGAACCCGGCCCGGTCCAGGGCGTGCAGGAGGACCTCGCCGTCGACGTACAGGCAGGAGAAGGTCACGATGTGTGGCAGCCGTTCGGTGGGGTCGCCGACGATCTCCACGTCGGGGACGGTGGCGGCGACCGTGGTGCGGATCTCGTCGACGAGGGCGCTCAGCCGGACGGCCTCGGCCGCCGCCTCGGCGTGCACGGCCCGCAACGACGCGGCGGCGGCGACCACCGCCGGCACGTCCGCGGGCGGCTCCCACGGCTGCTCCCAGCGGGTGCCCTTGCGCACGGCGAGGACGCCCACCCCGGCCGGCCCGCCCCACTTGCGGGCGCTGCCGGCCAGCAGCGACCAGCCCGTGGGCAGCGGCGCGCGGCCGATCGACTGGGCGGCGTCGACCAGCAGCGGCACGCCGGCCGCGGCGCACAGCGAGGCGGCCGCCTCGACCGGTTGCAGCGTCCCCACCTCATGATTCGCGCTCTGGACCGCCGCCAGGGCCACTTCCGGCGAATCCAGTGCCTTCTCGAGGGCGTCGAGGTCGACCCGGCCGGTCAGCGACACCGGCACCGCGGTGGCGTCGGCGCCCGCGGCCTTGATGACCGCGGAGTGCTCGACGGCGCTGTGCACGACGCGGCGCAGGTCGCGGGCCTTCCGGACGCCGCTGACGGCGCGCCGGACGGCGTCGGTGCCGCCGGCGGTGAAGTGCAGCTCGTCGGGGCGGACGCCGAGGACGTCCGCGACGGTGGCCCGGGCCGCGTCCAGCAGCCGGCGGGCCCGCCGGGCAGGGGTGTAGAGCTTGCCGGGGTCGGCCCAGCCGTCGTCCAGTGCGGCCAGAAAAGCTTGCCGCGCAACGGGATGTGGCGGCATCGCGGTGGCCGCGTCGAAGTAGACACCCACCTGGGCAACGCTATCGCGAGCCGGACACTGCCACCCCAAGCCGGGCGGACCACTCATGGTCGAGTACGCTCGCCAGCGTTGGTGAGGCTTGCCGCGTGACGCATCCGGAGACGGGCCGCGCGGCGCTGCTAAGGAGGCAGGAGCAGGTGGTCTCAAAGGGTTTGAGCCCCGCGCGCGCCGTCGGGCTCGCCGTCTCGGCCGTCGCGGTGACGACCCTGCTGGCCGGGTGCTCCGTCGACGACGCGTTCGCCGGGTTCGGTTGGCCGAAGGGCATCACCCAGCAGGGCGATCGCATGTACGACCTGTGGATCGGGTCCGTGGTCGCCGCGCTCGTGGTCGGTGTCTTCGTGTGGGGCCTGATCTTCTGGTGCGTCGTGCGGTACCGCAAGCGCGGCGACGAGCTGCCGCCCCAGACGCGGTACAACATGCCGTTCGAGATCCTGTACACGGTCGCGCCGTTCGTGGTCATCGCCGTGTTGTTCTTCTACACCGCGATCATCCAGACCGACGTCGACCGGCTGTCGAAGAACCCGGACGTCAACATCGAGGTCATCGCCTCGAAGTGGAACTGGCAGTTCGTGTACAGCGACTCCAAGGGCCCGGACGGCAAGCCGATCACGACGGTCGGCGCCGACGACTACATCCCGGTGCTGGTGCTGCCGGCGGGCAAGTCGGTGCAGTTCAAGGAGACCTCGCGCGACGTCATCCACTCGTTCTGGGTGCCGGACATCCTGTTCAAGCGGGACGTCATCCCCGGGGTGGAGAACAGGTTCGAGATCAAGCTGAAGGACAACGCCGCCGGCGCCTACGTCGGCCGGTGCGCGGAGCTGTGCGGCACGTATCACTCGATGATGAACTTCGAGCTGCGGGTCGTGTCGGCCGAGCAGTACAGCCAGTACCTGGCCCTGCGGACCGAAGGCAAGAGCACCCCGGAGGCCCTGGCGCAGATGGGCTTCCCGAACCAGGGCTACGCGACGAAGACGCAGCCGTTCGACACCGACCGCACCAAGCGGTCCTCGAGCTGAGAAAGGGCGCACGGCGATGAAGTCAGAAGGACGCTTGTTCTTCGTGCTCGCGTTGTTCGTGTTCGCGATGGCCGCGCTCTACGGCTGGTGGACCAACGTGGCCCCGCACGAGCAGACGGGACACCGCGGCGTCGAGTGGATCGGCGTGGTCGCGCTGGTCCTGTCGGGGCTGCTGCTCACGATGATCGGCAGCGCGCTGTGGCTGATCTCGCGCCGCATCGAGCCGCGTCCCGAGGACCGGCCCGAGGCGGAGATCCACGAGGGCGCCGGCGACCTGGGCTTCTTCAGCCCGGGCAGCTACTGGCCGTTCGGCATCGCGCTCGCCGCGGCGACGGCCAGCGTCGGCCTGGCGTTCGACCAGTGGTGGCTCGTCGCGGTCGGCCTGATCTCGGTCGTCGTCGCCACCTGCGGGCTGATGTTCGAGTACTACACCGGCAGCCGCCGCGGAGCCGAGCACTGAGGCACTGAGGTTCGTTGAGTGAAGGGGGCCCCGGGTGGCCCCCTTCTTCATGCCCTGGACTTGGCGGCGGCGAGCTCGCCGCGCTCCTTGAGGTCCGCGGCGCGCTGCAGGTCGCCGTCGCTGACGGCGAGGTTCCCGAACGCGGAAACGGCCTGGTAGTACGTCCACGCGAGGCTGGTGCAGGCCGGCCGGACGAACGCGTTGTACGTGGCGCACTTGGCCTTCAGGTCGCGGTAGAACGCGTCGTCGATGCGGGACTTGTTGGCCGGGAACTGCCCGACCGCCTTGTAGTTGCGGTAGCCGAAGTCGTGCCGCTGGCACGACAGCCGGAAGTCGAAGCCGAGCGGCTGGTCGGGGCTGCTGGAGCAGTAGTCGGTGGACCAGTCGAAGGCGTAGGAGGCCCAGTCGGACTGGTGCTGGCGGGCGGTGTTCCAGGCGTTGTAGCTCGCGGCGGTCGGCTGCGACCACGACGACATGACGGCCAGCTTCTCGTCGATGCCGGCCGCGGCGGCGGGGGATGCGGTGGTGACGATGCCGGCCACAGCGCAAGCGAGCGCGAGGCCGGCGGCGCGCCGGAGATTCATGAACAGATTGTCCGGCCTCGATGTGTACCGGCGGGGAACTTGCGCCGAACGGTATCCACGGAGAGCTGAACGGTCGTTCAGGCCGCTTTCCGCCGCTGCCGGAGGATCACCCGCGACCGGCGGTCCATCAGCAGGATGACCGGCGCGATCATGATCGCGGCGCCGCAGGCCGTGCAGGCCCGGTCGGGGCAGGTCGCCCGCGGGTGGTCGGGGCACGCCGGCTGTTCGAAGATCCGCTGCCGGGCGCAGGTGTCGCAGTGCAGCTCCATGCGGGTCACGCTGCCACCGCCGGCCGCCCCAGCCCGGGACGGCCCGCGGCGTGTCACATCACTTTTCGGTAGCGCTCGGCTTCGGGGCCCGGGTGGGGCTGGGCGTCGCCTTCGCGGCGGGCTTCGCCGAGGCCGGCGCCTTCGCTGCCGGCTTGACCGTCGGCGGCAGGAACGCCTCGTCGCTGACGCTGGGGGTCGTGTACTGCAGGGTGAGCTGCGTGTACTTCCCGGCGTCCGTGGTGCCCTCGAAGTACGCCAGCAGACCGGCCGGGTTGACGCACGCCGTCTCGGTGCGGATCCCGCGCGCCGTCACCGACACGCACTGGGCGTCGCCGCGCTTGGAGGTGCCCGTCCGCACCTCCTCACCCCGGGCGATCGTGGCGAGCCTGCCCATCGCCGCCTCAGGGGCCATGAACTCGCCCCCGAACGCGTCGCTGATGTCCCTGGCCTGAGAGGGGGACATCGTGTCCGCCCCGGGGCCTTCGTCGCACTGAGGGACCGGCTGAGGGCTCTTCCTGGCCTTCGGGGACGGCGAGGGGGTCACGTTCCGGCACAGGTACGTGCCGTCGGGCGTCGCGATGTACGTGACACCGAGCCCCCGGTAGGCGCGCCGCGGCATCGACTGCGAGACGACGACGCCGACCCCGGCGGCGGTCTGGTACTGGATCGTCGCGTCCGTCTGCAGCCCGAGCACCAGCCTGGACGCGAGACTGTCGACCAGCTCGAGGGCGGGGTTGGCGGCCTCTGCCTGCTCCTGCACCGGTGCGCCGCACGACTTCGCCATCATGCCGGCGAACCCGAGCGTCAACGCCCCGGCAAGGACCGCCGACACCAGCGCCTTTTTCTGCGAGTTGGGAGTGTTGGCCACGTTTCGTCAACGCCCCGCACCGCTTCCGGGTCACGCGGTCGGCGCCGGCCCTTCCCCGGATATGTCCGCTCCGCGGACATATCCGGAATTTCGGTTATGTCGTGGCGCGCAGCGCCACGACATAACCGAGGCAACATCCCGCGTGCCGCCCACCTTGGTCGAATAGCGGATCCGGCCGTCATCACGACCAGATCCGCCATTCGATCAAGGAGGGAGAAGCAGACGTTACGGCTTGAACGCGGCCCAGCGGGTGACGAGGGCGGTCGCGGCGCCCGAGTCGACGGCGGCCGCGGCGCGGGCGATGCCGGCGCGGAGCTGGTCGGGCAGGCCGCTGGGGGAGAGGCCGTCGCGGGCGGCGATGGCGGCCGCCGCGTTGACCAGGACCGCGTCGCGGACCGGGCCGGTCTCGCCGGCGAACATGCGGTGCGCCACCGCGACGTTGTGGGCCGGGTCGCCGCCGCGCAGGTCACCCGGGGCGGAGCGGGCCAGGCCCAGGTCGGCCGCGTCGAGGACCGTCTCGGTGACCGAGCCGCCGCTGACCGCCCACACGCGGGTGGGCGCGCCGGTGGTGAACTCGTCCAGGCCGTCCTCGCCGCGGACGAGCAGCACGGAGAAGTCGCGCTTCGCCAGTACCGACGCCATCACCGACGCCATGCGCGTGTCGAAGCACCCGATGGTCGCCGCGGTCGGCTGCGCCGGGTTGGTGAGCGGGCCGAGGAAGTTGAAGACCGTCGGCACGCCCATCTCGCGGCGGGTGGCCGAGGCGTGGCGCATGCCGGGGTGGAAGCGGGCCGCGAAGCAGAAGCCGATCCCGACCTCCTGCACGCAGCGGGCCACCTCGTCGGGGCCGAGGTCGATGGTGACCCCGAGCGCCTCGAGCAGGTCCGCGGCGCCGGTGGAGGAGGAGGCGGCGCGGTTGCCGTGCTTCACGACCGGCACGCCGGCGGCGGCGGTGACGATCGCGGCCATCGTGGAGATGTTGACGGTGTTGGCGCGGTCGCCGCCGGTGCCGACGATGTCGACGGCGGCGTCGCGCTGGGCGTCGGTGAGCGGGACCTTCGGCGCGATGGACAGCATCGTCTCGGCGACGCCGGCCACCTCGGTGATCGTCTCACCCTTGGCGCGCAGCGCGACGACGAACGCGGCGATCTGGCTGGGCGTGGCCGAGCCGGCCATGATCTCGCCCATCGCCCAGCCGGTGTCGTCGTTGGACAGGTCCTCGCCCCGGAGCAGGGCGTTGAGCAGCTGGGGCCAGGTCCGCTCGCCCATGCTCAGCCCTGGACGGGGAGCGAGCGCAGGAGGTCCGACACCGTCTTGCCCGTGGTGACCGGGTCCAGCGGATACATGATCGTGCCCTCGACCCGCGCGTAGGACGCCAGCCAGCGGTCGGCGGCCCGGGCGATCGCCAGGACGACCGGCGGCGGGTCGGTGATCTCGTCCTTGAGCTGGCGGGCGATGCCGAGACCCCCGCCGGGGGTCGCCTCGCCGTCGAGGACCAGCAGGTCCACGTCGGTGTCGTCGACGAGCTTGACGACCTCCGCGTAGGTGGAGGCGTCGACGAACTTCACCGTGAGGTCGGCCGCGGGACGGCTGCCGATGGCGAGCCGCATGCGGTCGCGGACCTCGGGATCGTCGCTGTACAGCAGGACGGTGTGCTGTGTCATGTGCGCGCTGCTCCTCGTGTGGCGGGTGCCTCGGGGATCGTACCGTCATCGGTGATGGTGATGCCGGTGCGGGCGGACCACTCCTGCTCCTCGATCCGCTGCCGCTCCTCGCGGTCGAGGCGCCGGTCGATCCGCTTCGCCTCCCGGTCCGACTGGCGCATCCACTGCACGACGAGCACGGCGAGCATCGTGACGGAGACGAACTCCCCGCCCGCCCACAGGATCCCGCCGGCGACGACCTGGTCGTGCACCGGGTCCGCCCAGGCCAGGCCCAGCGACGGATACCAGTCGCCGCCGAGCAGCTCCTTGCTCTGCATGATGGTCAGCCCGAGGACGGTGTGGAACGGCGTCGACAGGAACATCAGCAGCGCCCGCGCCGGGTACGGCCAGCGCCCCGGCAACGGGTCGAGCCCGATCAGCGGCCAGAAGAACAGGCAGCCCACGGCGATGAAGTGCGCGTGGGTCAGCTCGTGCACCCAGCCGTGGCGCATCGTCAGCTCGTACAGGCTGGTGAAATACAGCACGAACGGCGTCACGACGAAGAAGCCGAACGCCACCAGCGGGAACGCCAGGATCCGGGCCACCCGCGAGTGCACCACGGCCAGCACCACCCGCCGGCCCCGCGGCGGCAGCGTGCGCAGCGCGAGGGTGACGGGCGCGCCGAGGGCGAGGAAGATCGGCGCGATCATCGACAGCATCATGTGCTGGATCATGTGGACGCTCAGCAGCGTCGTGTCGTAGCGCTCGACGCCGGTCATGGTGACCGCCGCGATCGAGCCGAGGCCCGGCCCGAGGAAGAGCACGATCCTGGCCACCGGCCACGCGTCGCCGCGCCGGCGCAGGGTCAGCACGCCCGCGAGGTACACCCCGGCGGCGACGACCAGCAGCAGCGTCAGCCACGACACGTGCACCGTGCCGAGGATGCCCGCGACGGACGGAGGCCCTGGTTCTGCAGCTCGCAACACGTGCACAGCCTATGCCGGACGCCGAATCGTCCCTCTCTGGTGGACCCCGTGAAGAGTCGCTGATGATCGGGGGGCAATAATGACGGCGTGACTGCGGCCCCAGCGATTGCCAAGAGCCAGATCCACTCACTGACCAGGCCCAACATGGTCAGTGTCGGGACGATCGTGTGGCTCTCCAGCGAGTTGATGTTCTTCGCGGCGCTGTTCGCGATGTATTTCTCGATCCGTGCGGCGGCCCCTGAGCTGTGGCACGAGCACACCGAGGTCCTCAACGTCTGGTACGCGTTGACCTTCACCACCGTCCTGGTGCTGTCGTCCATCACCTGCCAGATCGGCGTGTTCCGCGCCGAGCGCGGTGACGTGCACGGCCTGCGCCGGTGGTTCGCGCTGACCTTCGTGATGGGCCTGATCTTCGTGCTCGGCCAGGCCAACGAGTACGTCACCCTGGTCTCCGAGGGCGTGAAGATCAACGGTGACGGCTACGGCTCGATGTTCTACCTGACGACCGGCTTCCACGGCCTGCACGTCACGGGCGGGCTCATCGCCTTCATCATCTATCTGATCCGCACCACCATGGGCCGGTTCACCCCCGCCCAGGCCACCGCGGCGATCGTCGTGTCGTACTACTGGCACTTCGTCGACGTGGTGTGGATCGCACTGTTCGCGATGATCTACTTCCTGCAGTAGGAGTCCGGGCCGCGTCACGCTCCCGGGACCACCACTTCTCCTCCACGACTTAGGTGATGATCACAAAGGTGAGGCCATGACTTCTGAGCAGAGCAAGCGGCCGCTTGCCCGGCTGGTGCCGGGTGGCGCGCGCGCGGCGCGAGGCAAGCTGCGCCGGCGGTTGTCGGCGGCTGTGCGCCTGGTCGCGGCGCTCACGATCGTCGGCGGCCTCTACACGTCATACGCGCCCGGCGTCGGCCGCGCCGAGGACACCGTGAAGCTGTCCGACGCGGCCGCCGAGGGCAAGGCGATCTACGAGGTCAGCTGCATCACCTGCCACGGCCGCAACGCCCAGGGTGTCGAGGACCGGGGACCGAGCCTCATCGGCGTCGGCTCCGCCGCGGTGGAGTTCCAGGTCAACACCGGCCGCATGCCGCTCGCGCGCCAGGAGGCGCAGGCCGAGCGCAAGCAGCCGCAGTTCAACGAGGAGCAGGCCGCGCAGCTGGGCGCCTACATCCAGGAGCTCGGCGGCGGTCCGCAGCTGCCCAGCGCGGCGAGCCTCGACGAGCAGATCAAGCAGGCCCGGGGCGACGACAAGATCCTCGCCCACGGCGGCGAGCTGTACCGGGTCAACTGCTCCTCGTGCCACGCGTTCTCCACCGGCGGCGGCGCGCTGTCGTCCGGCAAGTTCGCCCCGTCGCTGGAGCACTCGACCAACCGCGACATCTACGCGGCGATGCTGACCGGCCCGCAGAACATGCCCGTGTTCGGCAACAACCAGCTGAGCCCGGACGACAAGGCCGCGATCATCGCCTACATCCAGAACCTCAACAAGAGCCAGGCGAGCGACCCGGGCGGCTGGAACCTCGGCCGGTACGGCCCAGTCCCCGAGGGCCTCGTCATCTTCCTCGTCGGTATCGCGGCGCTCGTGTTCGCCACGCTGTGGATTGCAGGGAAGTCATGACCACCCACCACCCGTCCGACGACGAGTTCGACGCGAGTGACGCGTCCCTGACCAGGTTCGACCTGGTCAGGGAGGGCGCCCGCCGCGACGGTGTCGAGATCGTGCACTACGCGCCGCGGTTCCCGGTCCCGGGCACCCGCGCGGAGCGCCGCATCGAGCGCGTCCTGGCGTTCCTGTTCCTGCTCACCGGCCTGGCGTCGACCGCGTTCGTGGTCGCCTACATCGCCTGGCCGTGGAAGTACGGCGAGGGCGACGCGACCTACCGCGACCTGTACCCGTACTACACGCCGGTCCTCGGCGCGACGCTCGGCCTGGCCCTGCTCACCCTCGGCCTCGGCATCGTCGTGTGGAGCAAGAAGCTCCTGCCCGAAGAGGTCTCGATCCAGGAGCGGCACGACGGCCCGTCCGACAGCACCGAGCAGGTCCTGACCGCGGCGACGATCCTGAACATGGGCGACGAGCTCGGCCTCAAGCGCCGCCGGTTCGTCGGCATGGCGTTCCTCGCCGGTGCCGCCCCGCTCGGCGCGGTCGCGGGCGCGCTGCTCGTCGGCTCGCTGATCAAGGCGCCGACGCAGAACGGCGACAACGTCTTCTTCACCACCGGCTGGGACCCGAAGTACAACGACGGCAAGCCGGTGCGCCTGACCCACGAGGACGGCACCCCGATCCGCCCCGCCGACGTCAGCATCGGCGGCCAGATCACGGTCTTCCCCGGCATCCCGCACGGTGCCACCAACAAGTGGGCCGACTCGCCGACGCTGCTCATCCACCTGCGTGAGGTGGACGCCGAGGCGACGCTGGGCAACGCCAAGGAGATCAACAAGGGCTCCCAGTGGCAGAACTTCGTGGCCTACTCGAAGATCTGCACCCACGCCGGCTGCCCCGCCAGCCTGTACGAGCAGCAGACCAACCGCCTGCTGTGCCCGTGCCACCAGTCGCAGTTCCAGATCACGGACAACGCGCGGCCCATCTTCGGTCCGGCCAGCCGCGCCTTGCCCCAGCTGCCGATTACGGTGGACGATGAGGGGTACTTCATCGCGACCTCGGACTACAAGATTCCGGTCGGACCGGCCTTCTGGGAGCGGCCATGAAACGGCGTAAGATCGACGTCCGGGCTCTCCCGGCCAACTCCGCCAAGGCACTCGACGAGCGGTTCCAGGCGGCCACCCCGCTGCGGCGGTTGATGAACAAGGTCTTCCCCGACCACTGGTCCTTCCTGCTGGGTGAGATCGCGCTCTACTCGTTCATCGTCCTGCTGCTCAGCGGCATCTTCCTGTCGTTGTTCTTCGACCCGTCGCTGCGCGAGGTCGTCTACGACGGCAGCTACGCACCGCTGCGCGGCGTGGAGATGTCCCAGGCGTACAACACGGCGCTGCACATCTCGTTCGACGTGCGCGGCGGCCTCTTCATGCGCCAGATGCACCACTGGGCCGCGCTGCTGTTCATGGCCGCGATCGTGGTGCACATGTTCCGGGTCTTCTTCACCGGCGCGTTCCGCAAGCCCCGCGAGGCCAACTGGATCGTCGGCGTCCTGCTCTTCTGGATGGGCTTCCTCGAGGGCTTCGGCGGCTACTCGCTGCCCGACGACGCGCTGTCCGGCACCGGCCTGCGCATCGCCAGCGCGATCATGCTGTCCATCCCGATCGTCGGCACCTGGGTGACCACGTCGCTGTTCGGTGGTGAGTTCCCGGGTGAGGTCATCCTCGACCGCCTCTACATCGTGCACGTGCTGCTGGTCCCGGGCGCGCTGCTCGGCCTGATCAGCGTGCACATGGGCCTGCTGGTGAAGCAGAAGCACACCCAGTGGCCCGGCCCCGGCCGCACCAACAACAACGTGGTCGGCGTGCGCATGTTCCCCGGCTTCGCGGCCAAGGCCGGCGGCTTCTTCATGATCGTGTTCGCCATGATCGCGGCGCTCGCGGGCCTGTTCCAGATCAACCCGATCTGGCTGTTCGGCCCGTACAAGGCGGCGGTCGTCTCGGCGGCGAGCCAGCCCGACTGGTACGTCATGTTCCTCGACGGCTCGACCCGTCTCTTCCCGGCCTGGGAGATCCGGTTCGACTTCTTCTACGGTGACGGGTACACCATCCCGCCGATCTTCTGGCCGACGGTGGTGCTACCAGGCATCCTGACGATGTTGCCGATCTTCTATCCGTTCATCGAGGCCAGGTTCAGCAAGGACAAACGGGTCCACAACCTCCTGGAGCGCCCGCGCGACAACCCGCTGCGGACCGCCCTGGGCGCCATGGCCATCGCGTTCTACGTGGTCCTGCTCATCTCCGGCGGCAACGACGTCCTCGCGGACAAGTTCCACATCAGCCTCAACGCGATGACGTGGGCCGGCCGCATCGGCATCCTGGTGCTCCCGCCGCTGGCGTACTACGTGGCGTACCGGGTGGCCCTCGGCCTGCAGCAGCACGACCGCGAGGTCCTCGCCCACGGCGTGGAGACCGGCATCATCCGCCGCCTCCCCGACGGCAAGTTCGTCGAGATCCACCAGCCGCTGCCCTCGGGCAACGGCCACGGCCCCGCCGAGGAGGCGCACGGCGAGGCCCACGGCCTCGACTACGCCGGCTGGGTCGTGCCGAAGAAGATGAACCGCCTCGGTGCCCTGGCCCCGACGGTGAAGGGCTTCTTCTACCCGATCGAGAAGGCCGGCCCGGCTCCCAAGCCGCGCCAGGTCGCCGAGGACCGTGACCGCGAGGAAATCACCAGCGGTCACTGACCCGATCCCGTGCGAAACCCCCGGCTCCCTCGCGGAGCCGGGGGTTTCGTCATGTCAGGACCGCGAATGGGAAACCTCGCGGGGGTTCGCCGATAGCGGATCCGCTGTGGGCGGACCGCTCTGGGCCCCGGCACGCAGCCGGGCCTACGGTGCGGGGATGGACCTGGTCGAGCTCCTGCCCGAGCGTCTCTATCAGTTCGCGTTCCCCGTCGGGCACGCGTACCTCTGGCGCGGCCCCGACGGGCTGACCGTCGTCGACACCGGACTGCCGGGCTCGGCGCCCCTGATCGCGGCGGCCATCGAATCCCTCGGCCTCGACCGGCGCGACGTGCGGAACCTCCTCCTCACCCACGCCCACCCCGACCACACCGGGGCCGCCGCGGACATCGCCGCCTGGGGCGACGTCACCGTCCACGCCCACGCGGGCGACGCCGAGGCCGTCCGGGGCAGGGCGGCCGTCCCGCCGCCCGTGCTCGACGGCTGGGAGCGCGACCTGTACGAGCAGGTCCACGCCACCCTGCCCGACGCCCCGGCGCCGCCGGCCAGGGTGGACCGGGAGCTGCGCGACGGCGACCTCGTCGACCTCGGCGGCGGGGTGACGGCCACGGCCGTCGAGGTGCCGGGGCACACCCCGGGCAGCGTGGCGTTTCACCTGCCCGGGCCGGGGGTCCTGTTCACCGGCGACACGATCGCCAGGGCACCCGACGGCACGGTCATCCCGGGAGTGTTCAACGCGGACCCCGGCCGGGTCGCCGAGTCGTTCCGCCGGCAGGCCGCCCTGCGCCCGGGGACGGTCTGCTTCGGCCACGGCGCCCCGCTCACCGACCAGGCGGCGAGGCTCCTGACCGCCGCCGCACCGCGGTAAGCAACCTGGCCGAGGCCGCACCGCGTAAGAGGCCGGCGCCGCACCGCGGTAAGCAACCTGCCGACGCCGCACCAGGGTGAGAGGCTGGCGCCGCAACAGCGGTGGGTGCGCTACAGGGTGGCGGCCCAGGCGGCGACGCGGGCGGCCAGGGGAGTGCCGTGACGGGCCCAGGTGAAGTGGTCGATCGGGGAGCCGGCCTCGGCGGCGGAGTAGTGCTCGCGGACGACCGTCGCCGCGGACAGCTTGGCGGTCAGGCGGTCGACGGTGGGCGCGGGCGTGTACTGGTCGGCCTCCATGTCGACGGCCAGCACCGGGAGTCGTACACCTGCCAATGACGCCTCGACGTCGACGCCGTCCAGCGCGGGATAGCGGCCGGTCCGGGCGGTGTGCGCCCAGCCCTGGATGACCGGGCGGGACTGGCGGCCGCCGAAGCCCCAGCCCGGCCACACGCCGAGGACCGTCGAGGCGGCGGCGATCGCCTGCGTGAACGCGAGCGTGCCGGGCCCCGTGAAGCCCGGGTAGCAGCGCCAGTACGGCAGGCCGACCGCGAGCAGGGCGAGGCCGTCGACGCCGGGGTCCAGGCCGGCGGCGTGGCGGACGGCGAGGTGCAGGGCGCAGACCTGGCCGCCGAGGGAGTGGCCGACGAGCAGCGTCCGGCGGCCGGCGCGGCGGGGCTTCAGGACGTCCAGGACGGCCTCGACGTCGGTGGTGAGCTCGGCGAGGCCGTAGCGGGAGGACCGGGACGGGCGCGGGGTGCTGTCGCCGGTGCCGCGCAGGTCGGCGACGACGACCTCGACGCCGGTGGCGTTCAGGGCGGCGGCGAAGTGCCGGTAGTAGCGGGCCGGCACGCCCATCGCGGGCCACAGCACCGCGAGGGTGGGGGCGTCGTCCGCTGGATACGCGTGCAGCGCGACGCGATCGGCGCCGCGATCAAGAAACTCCACGGACTCCATGGATTCGTAGGGTAGAGGTAGGAGGTTACTGGCGAGTAAGAAGTGTGACTCAGACTACTGTGCGGGGCGTGAAGCCAATCGATCTGTCCCAAATGCGCCTCCCCGGCGCGCCCGCGGCCAGCCCGGACGGCACGATCGCCGTCGTGCCGGTGTCCCGGCTGGAGTTCGCCGCCGACTCGTACACCTCCCAGCTCTGGCTCGTGCGGACCGACGGCGGCGCCGAACCCACCCAGCTCACCCACGGGTGGCACGACAGCGCGCCGCGGATCTCGCCGGACGGGCGGTGGCTGGCGTTCCTGCGGGCGACGAAGGCGGCGGGGAGCCGGGCGGGCGGCCCGAAGGCCGAGCACGACAGCGCGCCGCAGCTGTGCGTCATGCCCCTGGCCGGCGGCGAACCGCGCCGCCTCACGGACCTGCCGCTGGGCGCCGGCACGCCGGCCTGGTCACCGGACAGTGCCCGGTTGGCGTTCTCCGCCCGTGTACCGCAGGACGGCCGCTACGGCACGGGGAAGACCGACGACGGCGAGACGATCGGCGCGGACGGCGAGCCACCCCGGCGGATCACCCGCTACTTCTACCGGGTCGACGGCCTCGGCTTCCTCCTGGACCGGCCGGCCCACCTGCACGTGGCCGACCTCGACGGCACCGTGACGCAGCTGACCGACGGAGAGCTCGGCCACGGCGACCCGGACTGGAGCCCCGACGGGCGGACCCTGGCGTTCGTGTCGGAGCGGCACGACACGAGGGGCGACGACTTCGCGTCCGACGTGTGCGTGATGCCCGCCGGCGGCGGCGAGATCCGGGTGCTGACGGACACCACGTACAGCGCCGGGCTGTGCCGGTGGGCGGCGGACGGCCGGTCGGTCGTCTTCACCGCGAACCTGGCCGGCGAGGGGCGCGTCGACCCGGTGATCCGCAACGAGTCGCTGTGGTCCGTGCCCGTCGAGGGCGGGACGGCGCGGCAGCTGCTGGACGCGGAGGCCTACACCCTCGCCGCGCCCGGCGGTGACATCGCCGCCACCGAGCGCGGCGTGCTGTTCACCAACGAGCACCGCGGCGCCGTGCAGCTGCTGCGCGTCCCGTACGACGGCGGGGCCCCCGAGATCGTGGTGGACGGGCCGCGCCAGGTGGCCGGCTTCTCCGAGGCCGCGGACGGCACGCTGGTGACGACGATCGCGGGGCCGGCGGACTGGGGCGAGGTCTACGCCGGCGACGTCAGGCTCACCGGCTTCTCCGCCGGCGTCACCGCGCTCGAGCAGGTCGAGGTGACCGCGACCGCACCGGACGGCTACCCGGTCCACGGCTGGGTGGTCAGGCCCGCCGGCGACGGCCCCCACCCGGTGCTGCTGATGATCCACGGCGGGCCGTTCGCGCAGTACGGGTGGCGCCTCTTCGACGAGGCACAGGTCTACGCGGGCGCGGGCTACGCGGTCGTCTACGGCAACCCGCGTGGCTCGTCCGGCTACGGCGAGGCGCACGGCCGGGCCGTCCGCGGCAACGTCGGCGAGGTCTCGGCCAGGGACCTGCTCGCCCTGCTGGACGCGGCGCTGGAGGCCGGCGACCTCGACGGCGACCGGGTCGGCGTGCTCGGCGGGTCGCACGGCGGGTTCATGACCACCTGGCTGGCGGGCCGGCACGGCGACCGGTTCAAGGCCGCGGTCTCCGAGCGGGCCGTCAACGCGATCGACAGCTTCCAGGGCAGCTCCGACATCGGCTGGCTGTTCGCGGACTCGCTCTACGGCGCGAACGGCGGCTCGTTCGAGCAGCAGAGCCCGCTCACGTACGCCGGAAAGATCGAGATCCCGGTGCTGATCATCCACTCGGAGCAGGACTGGCGGTGCCCCGTCGAGCAGGCCCAGCGGCTGTTCGTGGCGTTGAAGCGGCGCGGGACGCCGGTGGAGCTGCTGCTCTTCCCGGGGGAGGGGCACGAGCTGTCCCGGTCCGGGCGGCCGTCGCACCGGGTGGCGCGCTTCGACGCGATCCTGGAGTGGTTCGGCCGGCACGTGTGAGCTGATCGTGAGGAGTGGGGGCGGTTCGTGAGGACCGCCCCCACCCTTGGTCACTTGACGAGGAGCTCGGCGATCTGGACGGCGTTCAGCGCCGCGCCCTTGCGCAGGTTGTCGTTGGAGACGAACAGCGCCAGGCCGTGCTCGACGGTCTCGTCGACCCGGATCCGGCCGACGAAGCTGGGGTCGGCGCCGGCGGCCTGCAGCGGCGTCGGCACGTCGGTCAGGACCACGCCGGGCGCGGCGGAGAGCAGCTCGATCGCCCGCTCGACCGAGACGGCCCGCTCGAACCGGGCGTTGAGCTGCAGCGAGTGGCCGGTGAACACGGGCACGCGCACGCAGGTGCCGGACACCTTCAGGCCGGGGATTTCGAGGATCTTGCGGCTCTCGTTGCGGAGCTTCTGCTCCTCGTCGGTCTCGAACGAGCCGTCGTCGACGATCGAGCCCGCGAGCGGCAGCACGTTGTAGGCGATCGGCCGGGAGAACTGCTTCGGCGCCGGGAACTCGACGGCCGAGCCGTCGAACGCGAGCGCGGCGGCGCCGTCAGCGACCTTGCGGACCTGCTCGTCGAGCTCGGCGACGCCGCTGAGCCCGGCGCCGGACACCGCCTGGTAGGTGGCGGCGACGAGCGCGACCAGGCCGGCCTCCTCGTGCAGGGGGCGCAGCACCGGCATCGCGGCCATGGTGGTGCAGTTGGGGTTGGCGATGATGCCCTTCGGGCGGTTCGCGATCGCGTGCGGGTTGACCTCCGCGACGACCAGCGGCACGTCCGGGTCCATCCGCCAGGCGGAGGAGTTGTCGACGACGACGGCACCGGCGGCGGCCACCTTCGGCGCCAGCTCCTTCGACGTGCCCTTGCCCGCGGAGAACAGCACGATGTCCAGGCCGGAGTAGTCGGCGGTCGCCGCGTCCTCCACCGTGATCTGCTGGTCCTGCCAGTCGATCGGCCGGCCCGCGGAGCGGGCGGACGCGAACAGGCGCAACTGGTCTACCGGAAACTGACGCTCGGCCAGGATGTGGCGCATGACGCTGCCGACCTGACCCGTGGCTCCGACGATGCCGATCCTCATGGGCGTCGAGGCTACCGCGTCGCCGGGCCGGGTTCGATGCGATTTGGCGCACTGTCGGGGCCCTTACCAGCGGTTTTCCCGGTTTCTTGCGGCTTGCCGACAGCTGCGGCGAACGGCTTGCTGCAAGGGGCGGCAAATTTGCTGGAAATTAGTCCGTGTCGGGCAGGCCGATCGAGAACGCCTCTTCCAGGTCGTGCTGCGAATACGCGCGGAACGCGATGTGCGTGTCGGTGTCGATCACGCCCGCCACCTTCGAGATGCCGCCGGCGATGACCTCGGCGATCTCCTCGTACTGCCGCACCCGGACCATCGCGATCAGGTCGACGTTGCCGGCGACCGAGTACACCTCGCTGACCCCGGGAAGGTTGGCGATGTTCTCGGCCACCTCGGGGATCGAGTCGGTCGCGCAGTCGATGAGGACGATCGCGGTGATCACCTGCGGTGCTCCTTCCAGCATGTGGACATCGTCATGCTAATCCGCCGCGACGGTGAGCTCCCGGCCGACCCGGACCGCGTCGCGCAGCGTTTCGCCCGCGCGGACCTCCCCGCCCGGCCACACCACCCCGCGAACCACCCGACCGGCGACGACGGCCCCAGCGCCGATCACCGCCTGCTCCACGCTCCCGGTCACCACGGCACCGTCACCGATCAGGGTTTCATGGTGTACGGCGTGCAGATTCGCCGTCAGGTAGTCCCGGGGTGTGCCCGTGTCCAGGTACGTCCCGCGGTACTCGACGACCTCCAGCCGCCCTTCCCGCTCCGCGGGCCGCCACGTGGTCCTCACCAGGTCCGACGGCACCGCCTCCAGCCGCTCCACGAGGTCCCACGGCAGCAGCGAGAACCCGGCGAACCGGTGCCGGCCGAACTCCTTCGGCGGCCCGGGCACGCCGAGCATCCGTACCGTCGAACCGTCCCAGCCGTCGAGCAGCTCCGCGATGTCGGCGGCCGGACCACCCGGACCACCCGCGCCGCCCGGCGCCAGGTACGCGTCGGCGTTGCCCACCAGGACGCCGCGGCCGCCGATCCAGTCCTTCAGCAGCGCGACGCCGCCCGCGGTACCGAACGGATCACCAGGCTCGACGGAGAGGTGCGCCCGGTCGCCGACGTGCGCGACGACCTGGTCCCCGAGATAGCAGGCGTTGACCGCCAGGTCGGCGGGGCCGGCGATCCCGAGCGCGGCGACCCTGGCCATGGCCCGGTCGAGCAGCGACACGTTGCCGACGGGGCACAGCGCCTTCGGCAGGTGCTCGGTCAGCGGCCGCAGCCGGCGGCCCTCACCCGCGGCGAGGATCACCGCACAGATGCCGGTCACTTCGTCAGCACCTCGGGGTAGTCCTTGTACGGCCCGATCCCGTAGTGCGCGAGCAGCTGCGACGTCGACACGGTCAGCGGCGGCAGCGTGTCGAGCCGGTGCCAGGCGGCCTCGATGACCTCCGCGGCGTCGACGACCAGCTCGGCGGGCGGCTCGACCTCCACCTCGAACACCATGTCGATCCACTGTCCGCGGGTGTGCACGAGGGCGTTCGGGTTCGCCGGCCGGAAGCGCTCCAGGGGCAGCTTGATCCCGGTCTCCTCGGCGAGCTCGCGCGCGGCGGTCTGCACGGGCCGCTCACCGCGGTCCATCAGCCCCGCCGGCAGCGACCAGCCCGCGCCCGGCGGCTGCCGCAGCAGCAGGATCCGGCTCGCCTCGGGGTCGCGCACCAGGATGACGGCGCCGACCGTGTACGTCGGCTGGAACGTCCGCACGATCCGGCGTTTCCAGCGGGACGGGAGACGGTAGAACGTCCGGTACGCCATCATGCGCAGTTGTTGTATTACCGCCATCTCCGAAAGGCTAGCGGCCTACCGGGGCGAGTGGTCGACCAGGGCGATCAACTCCTCGACGACCTCGTCCGCGGTGCGGCTGTGGTCGGCGACGGCGACGAGCAGCGTCTCCAGGTCCGGGTACCCGAGCCGGGCCGACAGGCGCACCAGCGGCAGGTCGCTGGCCAGGCCGCGGCCCTGCCGGCGCAGCGCCAGACCGATCGCGAGCCGGCCGAGCCGCACCTTGTTGGCGACGGTGATCGCGGGCGCCTCGTGCGCCTCGAACCACCGGCTGATGTGCAGCCGGGCGTGCGGCGTCTTCACGAACTCCAGCCACTCCGGCGACGGCCCGCGCGCGGGGGCGTCGGCGTCGAAGTCGAACTCGTCGCGCTGCCCGGTCCGCGTGATGATCTCGACCGTGTCACCGTCGGCGAGCGGCGACGACACCGCGATCAGCCGGCCGTTCACCTTCGCGCCGATACATCGGTTGCCGACGTCCGCGCCGAGGATGTACGCGAGGTCGACCGGCGTGGCGTCCTGCGGCAGCAGCACCGGCCGCCCGCCGCCCTCGGCGAGCACCAGGATCTGGTCCTCGGCCAGGTCGCACCGCAGCGACGCGATGAACTGCGACGGGTCCGACGCCGCCGCCTCCCAGTCCAGCAGCCGCCGCAGCCAGTTCAGCTGCTCCGCCTTCGACGCGGGGCCGAAGCGGGCCGCCACGTGCGGATACCGGAAGTTGGCGACGATGCCGTACTCGGCGGCCTGGTGCATCTCCTCGGTGCGGATCAGCACCTCCAGGGACTGCCCCTCCGGGCCGAGCACCGTCGTGTGCAGCGACTTGTAGTTGTTGCCCTTCGGCGTGGCGATGAAGTCCTTGAACCGCCCCGGCACCGGCCGCCACTTGCCGTGCACCGCGCCGAGCGCGGCGTAGCAGTCCGTCTCGGGCCCGTCGACGATGATGACGACCCGCGGCATGTCGTGCGGGTCCTCGTAGTTGCCGTCGACGGTGTCCTTCCAGATCGAGTACAGGTGCCTCGGCCGCGGCGACACCTGCGCGTCGATGCCGAACTTCCGCAGGTCCGTGTTGACGGCCGTGATGACCCGTTCGAGGTAGCCGTCCCAGCCCTTGCGCTTCCGCACGTACTCGTCGATCAGCGCGTACCCGCCGGGGCTGACCGCCCGCAGCACCCAGTCCTCGAGCTCCCGCTTCAGCGCCTGGATGCCGAGCCGCTCGCACAGCGGGATCAGCACCTCCCGCGTCGCGGTCGCGATCCGCACCTGCGACTTGATCGACCGCGCGTCCAGCGTGCGCATGTTGTGCAGCCGGTCCGCCAGCTTGATGACGAGCACCCGCACGTCCCGCCCGGCGGCGACGATCATCTTGCGGATCGTCTCGGCCTCGGCGTCCGCGCCGTAGAACATCTTGTCGAACTTCGTCACGCCGTCGACGAGCAGCGCCACCTCGCCGCCGAAGTCCCGCTCCAGCGCGCCCAGCGTGTAGTCCGTGTCCTCGACCGTGTCGTGCAGCAGCGACGCCACCAGCGTCGTCGTGTCCATCCCCAGGTCGGCGAGGATCTCCGTCACCTCGAGCGGGTGCGAGATGAACGGCTCGCCGCTCTTGCGCATCTGCCCGCGGTGCATCTGCTCGGCCGTCGCGTACGCCCGCCGCAGCAACGCCACGTCGCCCGTCGGGTGGATCGTCCGGTGCGACCGCAGCACGTTGGACATGGGGTCCTCGGCCGACTGCCACGGCAGCATCGCCCGCAGCCGCGACCCGATGATCGCCGAGTACGTCGACGTCGGGTCCCCGGGCACCGCCCCGCCGACCAGCGCCGAATACGACGGCGGCGGCGGCACCGCCGGCGAGTCCTCGGTGGGCGGCGCGGTGAGCCTGGCCCGCGGCGCCGCGAACCGGTCGTCCACGGGCACCGCCCGCTTCACCGCCGCGTCCCTGCCACCCTTCCGGGCCGCCTTGTCCTTGGCCTTCCCGGCGGTCGTGTCGTCGCGTGCACCGGCGGCCGCGCCCGTCTGCCCGGCGGCACCGTTCTGCCCGGCGGCACCGTTCGCTTCCGCGCCGGTGTTCCTGCCCGCGACGTCCCGCTCGCCCCCGGCGTCGGCTCCCGGGTCCGACCCCGCCCGCTCCCCGGCGGACCGTTCGTTGCGTGCCCGCCCACCGGCGGCACTCCCGGGATTGCCCCGCGGCGCCGGCGGCCGCTCGTTGGCCGGCCAGTCCCTGCGCCCGTCACTCTGATCCTGCGCCGCCCGCTGCGGTCGCTGCCCTTGCCCCGCCCACTGCGCGGGCGTCTGCTGCTCGTCCCGTACGCCCAGGTTGTCGCGCCCGGACCCGCCTGCCGCCTCCTGCCCGGTCCACTGCGCAGGTGTCTGCTGCTCGCCCTGTACGCCTAGGTTGTCGTGCCCGGTCCACTGCGCGGGCGTCTGCTGTTCGTCCCGTACGCCAAGGTCGTCGTGCCCGGAGCCGCCTGCGGTGCTCTGCCCGGGTGTCTGCTGCTCGCCCCATACGCCAACGCCACCGTCGTGCCCGGAGCCACCCGCTCCGTCCTGCTCCGCGTCCGCGGCGCTCTGGCCCCCGGCCGCTCCTTGCCAGCTCTTCCCATCCACCGGCACCCGCTGCCAGGGCGCCGCTTCGCTCACGGCCTCGCCCGGGGCCGCCACCACCGCAGCCTGACTCTCCACAGTCCCCACGTCCCGGCCTACCCGCGCGCCACCCTGCCAGTCCGCGTCCCGAGACCCCTCGCCCCGCGACCCCCAGCTCCGCCCCGCACCGTCCTGGGCCGCCGGGTCCTGGGCCTGCCCGGCCTCCGGCTCCTGCCCTTGCGCCGTACCGCTCCAGCGGCCCTCGTCCTGGGCGCCTTCAACTTGCGCCGTCCGGCCGCGTCCCGCCTCGTCCTGCGGGCCCTCGCTCTGAGCTTCCCGGTCCTGCGAGGCGCTGTCCTGTGGGTGCCCGTTGTGCGAGACCTGATCCTGCAAGGCGCTGTCCTGTGACGTGCTGCCCTGCGGTGCCGCATCGTGCGAGCCGCTGTCGTGCGAGCCGCTGTCGTGCGAGGCGCTGTCGTGCGAGGCGCTGTCGTGCGAGGCGCTGTCGTGCGAGGCGCTGTCGTGCGAGGCGCTGTCGTGCGAGGCGCTGTCGTGCGAGGCGCTGTCG
>NZ_JBFANF010000036.1:96164-126754 GCF_040674675.1 Dactylosporangium sp. NPDC049742
GGCGCTGTCGTGCGAGGCGCTGTCGTGCGAGGCGCTGTCGTGCGAGGCGCTGTCGTGCGAGGCGCTGTCGTGCGAGGCGCTGTCGTGCGAGGCGCTGGCCTGTGAGGCGCTGGCCTGTGACGTGATGTCCTGCGAGGCACGGCCCTGCGGCAGTCCGTCCTGAGCGGGCCGGTCCTGCGAGGCGTCCTGAGAGGCGCTGTCCTGCGGCTGCCCGTCGTGCGAGGCCTGGTCCTGCGAAGCGCTGCCCTGCGGAGCGCTGCTCTGCGGGCCGGTGTTCTGCGGAGCGGTGTCGTGCGGGTGCCTGTCGTGGGAGGACCGGTCGTGCGACGTGCTGTCCTGTGGCGTGCTGTCTCGCGGCGCGCGGGCCTGTGGCGCCTTGTCCTGTGAGGCAGTGCCTTGTGGCGCCGTGGCCTCTGGGTGCTTGTCCTGCGGCGCGATGTCCTGGGGCGCGATGTCCTGGGGGGACCTGGCCGGGGAGGGCGAGTCGCGGCGGTCGGTGGGGGTCCTGTCGACGTACGTCCGCTCCACCCGCTGCCGATCCTGCGGCACCCTGTCCCGGGTGTTGCGCTCCGGATGGCGGCCGGTCGGGCGGACAGGGCGGCGCCGCGGCGGGGCCTCGGGCACGTTGATCGACGCGGTAGGCAGCCCACGCGGGCCGAGCAGCACCTCGCCCACGGCGTCCAGGAGCTGCTGGGCCTCCGCGGCGCCGGGTGTCGGCGGCGATGCCCCGCCGGTCGTGAACCCCGTCGCCAGCGTGTGGGCAAAACCCGCCGGCTCGTTGGGCTTGCCCCCGGGCGTCAGTGGGTCCAACATGAACTCGCTGTGCGCGGATGCGGACCCGGAGTTGGCTCCGCCGGCGCCGGCGACCGTGGAGGGGCCAGCATCCAGGGGCGCACCGGACTGATGCAGACCGGGCTCCATGCGGCACCTCCTCACCGACGGGCCGGGCGGGCCTGGGTTTGGGTAGGTTCCAGCCTAGTTTCCCTCGTGGCATCCGATCGGTCATTTGAGTATGTGCGATCGTCCGATGTGCTTAGCCTTCCAAGTCGATCCGGACCGTCGCGGCGGCCTCCGCGCGGGCGAGAAACGGGCGCCACCGGCCGGCCCCCGTGGCCGGTGATGCCCAGCCCATATCGGCCTTGACCAGGCGTGTCTCCGGCCGCTCGAGCCAGGCGAGGATCCGCTCGGTCTCCTCCGGCGACGCGCGTGGCGTCGGGCCGTGACCCGGCTGGACCGTCTCGGCTGTGGCGAGAACCACATCCAGCGTCGGCTGTGGATGCACCCGCGGGGGTGACACGCCGGCCGCGGCGAGCCGGCCGTGTCGCACCACGGCGAGCTCCCAGCCGCCCTTGGCGGAAGGACGGGCGGCGATCAGCTCGGGCAGGCTGGTCAGCGAGGCGAGCCGCTGCATGCGGATCGTGGCGCGCAGGAACGTGATCAGCCGGGTGCGGATCGTGGCCGCGTCCTCGAATCGCTCGGCGGTGGCGAGGGCCTCGATGCGGGCCATGAGCCCGCGGACGACGGGGCCCGGGTCGCCGGTCGTGGCGGTGCGGAACGGCTCGGCGGCCGCGGTCTCGTAGTCGCCGGGGGAGATGCGGTGCTCGCACGGCGCCGGGCAGCGGCCGAGCTCGGCGAGCGCGCACGCGGGCGTCTTTGTGCGCAGCGACAGCTTGTGGGTGCACTGGCGCAGCGGCAGCGCGTCATAGATGCCGGCGGCGGCGAGCTCGGCGCCGCGGCGGGACGCGAACGGCCCCAGGTATGCCGCGCCGTCGGGCTGCACGTCGCGCACGATCGACAGCCGGGGATAGGCCTCGGCGGTGAGCTTGAGCCACATCACCCGCTCGGGGAATTTGGAGCGGCGGTTGTACGGCGGCTTGTGCGCGGCGATCAGCCGCAGCTCTCTGACCTCGGCCTCCAGGGAGTGGGCGCAGACGATCGCCTCGACCCGCTGCGCCGCGTTGATCATCTCGTCGATGCGGGCGCGCTTCTCGGCGGCGGTGAAGTAGCTGCGGACCCGGGTCGCGATCGACGAGCTGGTGCCGATGTAGAGCGGGCGGTCCTTGTGCCCGCGGAACACGTAGACCCCCGGCGCGTCGGGCAGCCCTTCGGCGAGGTGGCGCTTGCGCCGCTGGGACGGGCTGACCGCCTTCACGAACTCGATCGTGTCGCCGATGGTGTGCACCTTGTGGCTGCCCAGCCTGGCGATCAGCCCGTGCAGGACGTCGACGGTGGCGCGGGCGTCGTCGAGGGCCCGGTGGATCGGCTGGGTGCTCGCGTGGAAGTGCCGGGCGAGGGTGGACAGCTTGTTGTTGGGCACCTCGTCGGCGACCAGGGCCCGCCGGGCGATCGCGGCGGTGTCCAGCACGATCGGCTTCGGCCACGCGTAGCCGTGCTTGGCGCACGCCGCCTTGAGGAACCCGGTGTCATACGGGGCGTTGTGCGCCACCATCACGGCACCCGCGGCGAACTCCAGGAACGCCGGCAGCACCGTGTCGATCTTCGGCGCCTCGACCAGCATCGCCTCGGTGATGCCGGTCAGGACGGTGATGAACGCCGGCAGCCGCTCCTCGGGATTGACCAGCGTGGCGAACTCGCCCAGGACCTCCCCGCCGCGGACCTTGACCGCACCGATCTCGGTGATGCCGCCGCCGTCGGGTGCGCCGCCGGTCGTCTCCAGGTCGACGACCACGAACGTCGACGCGAACAGCGTCGCCGCGCGCGGGTCGTCGAACAGGGCATCGAGCGTTTCCTGGTGGTAGTCGGCCACGCGCGCACACTACGACCAGGGTGTGACAAAAAATCGCTCAGTGCGGCGGGAAGCGCAGCTCGAACCGGACGTCCGGCGAACCGATGGCCGCGTTGGTCCTGGCCACGGTCGCCCCGTGGGACCGCAGGATCTCCGCCACGGCCCGCGGGACCAGTTCGTCGGCCGCCCGCGTGCCGTCGAGGTCGGCCTGCCACTCCGGGGCGATCGAACCGCCCGCGTGGCTGATCTCCACCGTCGGGACCGGGGTGCCCAGCACCCGCACCGCGACCCGTCCGCCGGGCGGCGCGACCTTCAACGCCGAGAACACCACGTAGTCCAGCGCGCGTGACAGTCTGCCGGGATCCGCCTGTACCGACGCCGCATCGGTCACTCCGAGGGTGATGGCCATGTTTCTGGCGTCCGCGATGGGGCGCAACTCGCGGATGCGGGCCTCGGTCAGGTAGGTGAGGTCGACCGACCTGGACTCGGGCGGGCCGTCGAGCGCGGCGGCGTCGACCAGGCGCCGCAGCTCGAGCAGCTCCGTGACCTGCCTGGCGAGCGCCCGCAGCGCCCGCATCTGGTCCAGGTTCAGCCGGTGCGGCGCGTGGTCGACCACGCACAGGGTGCCCAGCGCCGCGCCTTCGCTGGTCAGCAGGGGAGCGCCGGCGTAGAAGCGGATGCCGTCCTCGGCTCTGACGAACGGGTTGTCGGCGAACCGCGCGTCCGCGGTGGCGTCCGGGACGACCATCAGGTCGCGGCCCATGATCGCGTGGGCGCAGAACGCCACCTCGCGGGGCGTCTCGGTGATGCCGTCGAGGCCGGTCTTGGCCTTGAACCACTGTCGCTGGGTGTCGACCAGGGTGACCAGGGAGATCGGGGCGCCGCAGACCTCGGACGCGATCCTGACGATGTCGTCGAAGTCCGTCTCCGGTGGGGTGTCGAGGACCGCCAGCCCCCGCAACGTCGAGATTCGTTCCGCTTCGTTCTCGGGTACCGGCGGCTGCATGTCCGTGCCTCCTCGCTGGCGTACCCAATCGGGTGAAATAAGGATATGTCAGCTTTTAGCCTTTCGAGGGAAGCCGCCGGTCCTGGAGACCATCCGGGGCGAATCTGGTCGACAATGCGACACTGGAGTGATGCCCGCGCACGATGCTCCCGACGACCTCGACGACGAGGCCGCGGTGACGTCTGCGCCGGAGGACGTCGACCTGCCGGACTCCGACGGCGGCGCCGAGCCCGCGCTGCCCGAGATCATCCGCCAGCGGGTCATCTCTCTCGCGGCCGGCGCCATGACCGGCCTGCCCCTCGACGAGCTGCCGATGCCGCTGCGGCGGGTCGCGAAGTTCGCCCCCAACCGGCGCGCCCGCCTCGGCGGACCCGTCATCGCGATGCAGCTGTCCGGCGACCCGCTGCTGCGCCAGCGCCTCGCGACCAGGGTCGTCAACGACGCCGGTGACCTGGGCGCCTCGATCCTGGAAGGGGTCGCGCCGCCGGCCGCCGACCCCGTCGAGGTCGCCGCGCTGGCCTACCTCGCCCGCCCCGACGGCTGGCGCGACCTGGTCGAGCGGGCCACCGACACAGTCCGCACCGAGGCCGAGGGCGCCGCCTCGTCCGAGCGCATCCGCGACGTCGAGCAGCGCCTCGCCCGCGCCGAGCACGACCGCGCCGTCGCCCGGGTCGAGGCCGACAAGCTCCGCGACGAGCTGGCCCGCCTCCGCGACGAGACCGCCGGCCTCCGCGAGGAGGTCCGCTCGCTGGGCAAGGCGCTGCGGGAGAGCCAGGCCAAGGAGCGCAAGGCGACCGACATGCTCGCCAGCGAGAAGGGCCGTGCCACCCGGGCGACCGCCGACCACGACGCCGAGCTGCGCCGCATGCGCGCCAAGCTCGCCGAGGCGGAGACCGTGGCCGGCGCCCAGCGGCAGAGCGCCAAGGACGCCCGCGCCGTCGACGACGCCCGCCTCTGGCTGCTGCTGGAGACGATCGGGCAGGCAGCCGTGGGGCTGCGCCGCGAGCTGGCCCTCGACCCCACCGACCGGCTGCCGGCCGACTTCGTCGCCGAGCACGACGCCGACCGCCCCGACAACGCGCCCGGCACCGGCGCGGCCCGCGCGCTCGACGCCGATGACCCCGCCCGCCTCGACCAGCTGCTGAGCCTGCCGAAGGCGCACATGATCGTCGACGGGTACAACGTCACGAAGAAGGGCTACGGGGAGCTCTCCCTCGAACAGCAGCGCAACCGCCTGGTCGCCGGGGTCGGCGGGCTCGTCGCCCAGACCAGGGCCGAGGTCACCGTCGTCTTCGACGGCGCCGAGCGGGTCGTCGGGCTGCCGCCGGCGCCGCGCGGCGTGCGGGTGCTGTTCTCCAAGAAGGGCGAGACCGCCGACGAGCTGATCCGGCGCCTGGTCAGGGCCGAGCCGGCCGGCCGCCCGGTCGTGGTGATCTCCTCCGACAAGGAGGTCATCGACGGTGTACGCCGCCACGGCGCGTACCCGCTGGGCAACGACACCCTCCTCCGCCGACTCTCACGCTCCTGACCTGCGGAAACGCATTTTTGTCATACCCCCCGCTTACCGTGGAGCTACAGACGGTCAACGGAGGAGGAGCGATGCTCGTCGACTGCGAGACCTGTTCAGTGCGCGGCACCGCCTGCGGCGGTTGCGTGGTGACCCTGCTGCTCGACACGCCACCCGCCCTGCACCAGCTCGGCGCGGCCGAGGTCCGCGCCATCGAGGTGTTCGAGCGGGCCGGGTTCGAGGTCACCGTGCTCGACCCCACCCACGTCGAGCCGGCCGCACCGCGCCGGTCGAGACGGCACCGCGCCGCATAAGCTTGCGGAGTTTCCGACCAGGAGGTGCGGCGTGACTCCTCGCGCATGGGCGGCGATCACCCTCGCGGCGTTGCTCGTCGCGGTCGTGGTGGTCGCGGCGCTGCGGGTGCCCTGGTCGGCGCCGCCCGCGCCGCGAGCCGACCAGCTCGCCGCGCTCGACACGCTGCCCGCCGACGCCGTCGCCAAGGGGCAGGCGTTCCACGCGGCGCTGCGCCCCGGGATGTATCTGTCCATCGGCCTCGGCCTGCTCGTCGCGCTCCTGCTCGGCCTGACCCCGGCCGGCTCGTGGATCGTCGAGCAGGTGTCCCGGCCGTTCGGCGGCCATTGGCTCGCCCGGGCGCTGCTCGGCGGGCTCGCCGTCGTCTTCGCCGGTGAGGTGGCGGCGCTGCCCCTCGCCGCCTGGCGCCAGTCCATCCTCAGGCGCTATGGGCTGTCCACGCAGGACTGGTCCGCCTGGACGGTCGACATGCTCAAGGGCTATGCCGTCGGCGCGGTGATCGGCGCGGTCGTGCTCGTCGGCTTCTTCACCATCACCCACTTCGTGCCCCGCTGGTGGTGGGTGTGGGGTGCGGTCGGCGCGGCCCTGCTCACGGTGCTGTTGTCGTTCATCTTCCCGGTCCTGGTCGAGCCGGTCTTCAACAAGTTCACCCCGATGCCCGAGGGGGAGCAGCGGACCCGGCTCATGGCGCTCGCCGAGCGCGACGGCGTCCCCGTCCGCGACGTGCTGATCGCCGACGCGTCCCGCCGCACCCGGGCCGTCAACGCGTACGTGTCCGGTCTCGGCCCGACGCGCCGCATCGTCGTCTACGACACCCTGCTGGAGAAGGCGCCGCCGGAGGAGGTCGAGTCGGTCGTCGCGCACGAGCTCGGCCACGCCAAGGACGGTGACGTGCTCACCGGCACGCTGCTCGGCGCGTTCGGCGCGGCCGCCGCCGTCTGCGCGCTGTACCTGCTGGGCTCGTGGGGCGGCCTGCTGCGCCGTGCGGGCGTGGACTCGATCGGCGAGCCGCGCGCGGTCGCCCTGCTGATCGCCGTCGCCACCGTGGCGGGCCTGCTCGCCGGCCCGGCCCAGGCGTTCGTGTCGCGCCGCGTCGAGGCCCGCGCCGACCGGCACGCCCTGCAGCTCACCGCCGACCCGGCCGGCTTCGAGGCCATGCAGGGCCGGCTCTCCCTGGTCAACCTCGGCGACCCCGACCCCAACCCCGTCGAGCAGTTCCTGTTCGGCTCCCACCCGACCGCCGTGGAGCGCATGGCCGAGGCCCGCGCCTGGGCCCGAGGCGAGCGATGACCACCCCGCTCACCACCCCCGACGTCCTGCCGGCCGCCGGCGGTGTCCGGCACGTCGCCACCGGGGGGCGCCGTGCGCGTGTCCGTCTGGGTCGTGGTGGCCTGCTTGGCCGAGCTGCGCGTCTGGGTATGAGGCGTCCGATGGTCATTCCGCTCGTCGCCCACGACGTCCTGCCGGTCGCCGGCGGTGTTCGGCCCTTCGCCGCCGTGCGGTGCCGTGAGCGGTTCCGTCCAGGTCGTCGCGGGGCGGTGTATGGCCGCGCTGCGCGTCTGGGCCTGAGGCGTGCGATGACCAGCCTGCGCTCCACGTGTGACGTTCTGCCGGGTGTTGACGGGGCTCTGCGCTTCGCCATGGTGGAGCGTCGTGCGCAATTCCGTCCAGGCCGAGGCACAGGGCGTGCGACGACCAGCCTGCTTGCCGGCCGTGACGTCGTGCTGGGGGTCCGGCGGTCCGGCGCGGTGGAGTGTCTTGTGTGGCTTCCGCCGGGGCGCTGTGCAGTGGGTGGCCGGGGCGTGCGGCGGGCGATGACCGTCCCGCTCGCCGGCCGTGACGACCTGCCGGGCCGTGGCAGCGGTCGGCGGTCCGGCGTGGTGGGGTTCGGAGCGCCGAAGTGATGACCGTGCTGCTCGTGACCCAGGACGTTCCGGCGGGCCGTGGCGGAGTGCGGCGGCTCAGCCTGGTGGTGTCAGAGGTGAACCCCTTGCCCCGGCAGCGACCGGGTGGCCGGGGCAGGCATGGGGCGGCGATGACCAAGGTGCTGGCCGGCCGTGACCTGCTGCGCTGCGGCAGGGTTCGGCCACCGGGCCCGGTGAAGCCGTCGGGCCCGGTGGAGTGGGGGAGTGTCTCGACCGTTCCCGAGTGGTTGGCGGAGGGGCGGAGCTGCGATGTGCGCCCTGCCCGTCGCCGCCGTGCGCCGCAGCGGGCCGGCTGGGTCGGCGGCGCGGCACGGAGGAGTTGCGATGTGCGCCCTGCCCGTCGCCGCCGTGCGCCGCAGCGGGCCGGCTGGGTCGGCGGCGCGGCACGGAGGAGCTGGTCGTCGCTCATGACGTGCGGTCGCGCGGGGGTGCGGTGTGGCCGGGTGGTTGCTGGAGGGGTGGGGGCGCGATGACCACGCTGCTCGTGACGAACGACTTTCCGCCTCGGCCGGGTGGGATCCAGCAGTTCGTGCACAACCTTGCCGTGCGTCAGCCCGCGGGGTCGGTCGTCGTGTACTGCTCGACGTTTCGGGGGGCGGAGAAGTTCGACGCGGAGCAGCCGTTCGAGGTGGTGCGGGAGCGGACCGGCATGCTGCTGCCGACGGCCGGGGTCGCGCGGCGGGCCGCTGAGCTGGCGCGGGCGCACGGGTGCGACAGCGTGTGGTTCGGGGCGGCGGCGCCGCTCGGGCTGCTGGCCGGCGGGCTGCGGCGGCGGGCCGGGGTGGAGCGGGTCGTCGCGCTCACCCACGGGCACGAGGTCGGCTGGGCGGCGCTGCCCGGCGCGCGGAGCCTGCTGCGGCGCATCGGGCGGGGCACGGACGTCGTCACGTACCTCGGCGAGTACACCCGCACCCGGCTCGCCAAGGCGCTGGACGGGCTCACGTCGCTGCAGCGGCTGGCGCCGGGTGTCGACGTGGACGCGTACTCGCCGCAGGTCGACCGGCAGCTGATCCGCGCCCGTCACGGCCTCGCCGACCGGCCGGTGATCGTGTGCGTGTCCCGGCTCGTGCCGCGCAAAGGGCAGGACGTGCTGATCCGGGCGCTGCCGCTCATCCGCCGCGCCGTTCCCGACGCCGCGCTGCTGGTGGTCAGCGGTGGGCCGTACCGGCCTGCGCTGGAGCGGCTCGCGCGGGAGGCGGGGGTCGAGCGGGACGTCGTGTTCACCGGGTCGGTGTCGTGGGCGGAGCTGCCGGCGCACTACGCCGCCGGTGACGTGTTCGCCATGCCGTGCCGGACCCGGCGCCGTGGCCTCGACGTCGAGGGGCTCGGCATCGTGTACCTCGAAGCCTCCGCCACCGGCCTGCCGGTCGTCGCGGGTGACTCCGGCGGCGCGCCCGACGCCGTCCGCGAGGGCGAGACCGGCTTCGTCGTCCCAGGCCGCGACGTCGCCGCGGTCGCCGACCGCGTCACGACCCTGCTGCGCGACCCGGCCCTCGCCGCGAAGATGGGCGCCGCGGGCCGCGCCTGGGTCGAGTCGGACTGGCGCTGGGAGACCCAGGCGGACCGGCTCCGCACCATGCTCACCACACCCGCGCCCGACTTACCCTGACCCGCTCCACAGCCGGCGGCGATGAGCGCTGCCGACGCCAACGGGGAAGGCCGGTGATGAGCGAGGCACGCGAGTCGGTCGAGCGGAGGGCAGGGCGTCGCGGCCTGGGCGGATCGCTTGGGTTCCGCGGGCAAGACGCGCCGCGGTGCTGGCTTCGCGTCGACCCGGTTTCGGTGGCGGTTCGCGGCCGACGTTGAACACCGTGGTGCGTCCGGACGGGTGCGCGGCCCGAAGGTTGTAGGTCCTGCGGGCGATGGGCTGTGGCGTCCGACCTGGTGGCGCCGTTTCCGGAAGACCGATCCCCAGGTGGTCGCCGGGGTGCTGGGCCGTGGCGTCCGGCCCGTGGCGGTCGTCTGCAGAGGTTGCTCAGGCGTGGCGTCGGTGATTCAAGGTGAACGCCGCGACGTGGTGGGTCCGGTGGAGATGCTGGCCTGTGGCGTCCGGCTGCGGCGGTTGAGTGCAGAGTTCGCTCAAGGCGGCGGCGGTCGGTTTTGAAGTCAACGCCGTGGATCGGCCGGGGCGCAGGATTGTGCTGTCCGGCTCGCGGAGGTTGTGTGCCGAGTTCGCTCAGGGGCGGGGGTCGGCGATGAAGAGCTGGGCGCCGTGGTGCGGTGGGGTGGTGGTGATGGCCGCGGGGGCGTCAGCTCGGAAAAGCGTGCGCCGGGTGGACCGGAGGTTCGTGATGGTGGTCAATGGTGAACTGGGGTCATCGGGGGTCGAGAAACGACAGGCTGGCCGTTCTGGGGGTTGGGGGCAGATCGGCCAGCGCCTATCGAAAAGTCGAAATCCGGGGAAGTGGGTCAGAACTTCGGAGCGTCGGGGGCTTCGAGGAGGCCGAGCCGGAGGGCTGTCATGAGGGCCTGGGCGCGGTTGGCGGCGCCGAGCTTCTCGTACAACTTCGATATGTGCGTCTTCGCGGTGGACTCGGAGACGAACAATTGCTTGGCGATGCCGGCGACGCTCATGCCGTCGGCGAGCAGGCGCAGCACCTGGCCCTCGCGGGGGGACAGCTGCGGGCCGCTGGGGGCCAGGCGCCGCTTCATCGCCTCGGCGAGGTCGGCGGCGGTGAACGCGGAAGGCGCCGACGCGGCATGACGGGCCGCGGCGACCACCTCGTCGGCCGGTGCGGTCTTCGGCACGAACGCTGAGGCGCCGGCCTCGAGCGCGCCGAAGAGCTGGTCGTCGCCGGCGTACATGGTCAGGACGACGATGCCCATGGTGTTGCTGGTCTTGCGCAGGGCGCGGGTCGCCTCCAGGCCGCTGCCGTCGGGGAGGCGCAGGTCCATGATGACCACGTCGGGCTGCAGGGCGCCGGCCTGGCGGATCGCCTCGGCGGCCGTCGCGGCCTCGCCCACCACCTCGAACTGCCGGTCACGCTCGAAGGCGTGCCGCAGTCCTCGGCGGATGAGATCGTGGTCGTCGACGAGCAGAACTTTGGTGCGTGTCGTCGGCGTCGCGGTAGTCGACATTCCCGGTGCTCTCTCCCTCTGGTGCCTTCACGCTACCGCGCACGCGGTGCGGTTCCGAGCACAACCGCCACTGTTGTCCCATTCGGCACGCGCGGTGTGATCTCCAACCGGCCTCGGATACGTTCCGCTCTCTCGGCCATGATCGCAAGACCATAGCGTCCGTCTGGGCGGTTCTCACCGATGCCGCTTCCATCGTCGGAGATTTCTACCTGTGCGAACGGTGGATCGACCGCGCACGTTACCCAAAGATTCTCCGCCCCGGCGTGTTTCCGCGCGTTCGTGATGGCTTCCTGGGCAATGCGCAGCAGTTCCGCCTCGACCGCGGCGGGCAGCCGGGCGGTGGTTTCGTCGAGCGAGAGGTGCACGCGGAGCCCGGCGGAGGCGCCGACGGTGCGGGCGTAGTCGGCGATCGCCGCGGTGAGGCCGCCGTACCGGTCGACCTCGCTGCGCAGCTCGAACAGCGACAGCCGCAGCTCGGTGATGACGCGGGTGACCTCGGCGCGCAGGATGCGCAGCTCCTCCTCGGCGGCGGTGGCGTCGGGCAGCGCGGCGACCGCGTTGTCGATGCCGTAGCCGACCATGACGAGCTCCTGGGCGACACCGTCGTGGATCTCGCGGGCGAGCCGCTGCCGCTCCTCGGTGGTGGCGAGGGACCGGACCTCGTCGAAGAGCAGCGCCGCCTCGAGGCGCAGCGCGGCCGCGCCGGTCAGGCCGGTGACGCGGGCGAGGATCGCCGGCGGGTACGCCCCGGCGGTGTCACTCTCCAGGATGATGAGCCCGACGGTGCGGACGCCGGCGACGAGCGGCACGACCATCGAGGAGATGTCGCGGCTGGGCGCGACCGAGCGGGCCTGCGAGCGGCCCGACACGACCGGCTGCTGGGTCGCCCACGCGTCGGCGACGGAGCTCTCGGTGTCCAGCGCGGTCTCCCAGTCGAGGCGCTCCACGCCGGCCTGGGCGAGCACGACGAGCCGGCCGCCGCCGCTGCCGGACAGGACGGCGCCGCGGGACGACGGGACCATCGCCCGGACCTCGTCGAGGAGGTGCTCGGCGAGGCCGCCGGGGTCGAGGGTGGCGCCGGGCAGCTGCCGGGCGACGCTGCGCAGCTGGGTGAGCAGGCGGGTCGCCTCCACGTACGGCTGTGGCGTCTCGTCGGTGCGCCGGGCGAGGAACGCCCGCTGCAGGACCCCCGCCTGGTACGCGCTGATCCCGGCGACGACCACCCAGGTCAGGCAGGCGCCGAGGTGCTTGCGGTCGTCGAGCACCCCGTCGACGGCGCCACCGGCCACGAGGAGCGCCACCGCGGCCGCAAGGTACCCGCCGGCGACGACCATCCCCGAGGCGAGGGCCGTGCCGACGACCGGCACCGGCAGGTACACGAGGAAGTCGGTGTCCACCCCGGAGGCGGCGAGCGCGACGACGAGCACCTCGGCGGCGCGCCCGAAGTGCGCGATCCGGTGTGCCGGCGGCGCGACCGTGGCGATGGCCACCGCGATCAGCAGCAGCGCGAGCCAGAGCAGCTCCTCGGCACCCGTGCCGTCGATGAACAGCAGCGCCGCGACGAGCGCGAGCATCAGGACACGAACCGCGATCACGGCGCCTCTGGGACGGTCGCCCAGCACCGTCAGCTCGGTCAACGAATGGTCCTCCCTACCGTAGGTGGTGGCATCAGCGCTCGTAGATGGCGGCGATCTCGCCGGCGTACTCCTTCAGGACGACGTTCCGCTTCACCTTCAACGACGGAGTGAGCGTTCCGGTCGCCTCGGTGAAGTCCTGCGGCAGGATCCGGAACACCTTGATCGCCTCGGCCTTCGACACGGCGGTGTTGGCGTCGTCGATCGCGGTCTGGATCTCGGCGCGCAGCTCGGGGTCGTCGACGAGCGCGGCCGCGTCGGCGGGCTTGCCGTGCGCGGAGGCCCAGGCCGGCAGCGCGTCGGGGTCGACGGTGACGAGGGCGGCGATGAACGGCTGCCGGTCGCCGACGACCATGCACTGGCTGACGAGCGGGTGCGCGCGGACCCGGTCCTCCAGGACGGCCGGGGCGACGTTCTTGCCGCCCGCGGTGACGATGAGCTCCTTCTTGCGGCCGGTGATGCGCAGGTACCCGTCGTCGTCGAGCTCGCCGATGTCGCCGGTGTGGAACCAGCCGTCCGCGTCGATCGCCTCCGCCGTCGCGGCGGGGTTGTTCCAGTACCCCTTGAAGACGATGTCGCCCTGGACGAGGATCTCGCCGTCGTCGTCGATGCGGATCGTGACGCCGGGCAGCGGGCGCCCGACGGTGCCCATGCGCGCGCCGGTGTCGCGGTTGGCGTTGGTGGCGGGGGAGGTCTCGGTCAGCCCGTACCCCTCGAAGATGGTGACGCCGATGCCGCGGTAGAAGTGCGCGAGCCGCTCGCCGAGGGGCGCGCCGCCGGAGATCGCCCGCGAGCACTGCCCGCCGAGCGCGGCCCGCAGCTTCCCGTACACGAGACGGTCGAACAACGCGTGCTGCGCGCGCAACAGCGGACCGGGCCGCTCCGCGGAGCTGAACGCGATCGCCACCCGCTCCGCCCGGTCGAAGATGGCGCCCTTGCCGTCGGCGTGGGCGCGCTGCTTCGCCGTGTTGTAGACCTTCTCGAACACGCGCGGCACCGACAGCACGAACGTCGGCCGGAAGCTCTGCAGGGTCGCCGCCAGGTTCTTCGTGTCGGCGGTGTGGCCCATCGTGGCCCTGGCCTGCACGACGCCGATCTGGATCAGCCGGGCGAACGAGTGCGCCAGGGGCAGGAACAGCAGCGTCCGGGCGCCCTGGTGGAACAGCGACTGCAGCTCGGGGATCGCGTTGACGATGTCCGACAGCATGTTGCGGTGGGTGATCATGCAGCCCTTGGGCCGGCCGGTGGTCCCGCTGGTGTAGATGATCGTGGCGAGGTCGTCGGCCCTGGTGGCGGCCCGCCGCCGCTCGACGTCCTCGCGGGGCACGGCTGCGCCGTCGGCGCCGAGGACGTCAATCGCGCCGGGCGCGCCGTCGATCTGCCACACGTGCTCGACCGCCGGCAGCTGGTCGCGGATCGCGGCGACCGTGTCGCGGTGCGTGTCGGTCTCGACGAAGCAGGCGACCGAGCCGGAGTCCTCGAGGATCCAGGCGATCTGCTCCGCGCTGGACGTCTCGTAGATCGGCACGGTGACCGCGCCGACCGACCAGATCGCGTAGTCGATGAGGGTCCACTCGTAGCGCGTCTTGCTCATCAGCGCGACCCGCTCACCCGGCTCGACGCCGGCGGCGAGCAGCCCCCGGGCGAGCGTCAGCACCTGGTCGTGGAACTGCGCGCAGGTGACATCCTGCCACCCGCCAGCTTGCTGGCGCTGGAACTGCACCGCGTCCGGCGCGGTGACCGCGTTGTCCCACACGGGGTCGGTCAGCGTGGCGTGGTCGCCGACAGTGACCGCTGAGGGCACGGTGAACTCGCGCACGTTCCGACTCCTTCGTTTCAACCCGTATTCGGGAACCTACCCTGCCGACGGATCGTCAGGCGCACCGCAGAGGTAGCCTGCCACGCATGGCCGACACTTCGACGCAGTCGATCGTCATTGACGCGCCCCCGGAGCGCATCGCCGAGGTCATCGCCGACTTCGCCCGATACCCCGAGTGGGTCGCCGCGGTGAAGTCGGTCGAGGTGGTCGAGGAGTACGAGGACGGCTACGCCAGTCAGGTGCGCTTCGCGCTGGACTCCGGCCCGGTGTCGGACGAGTACACGCTGCAGTACGAGTATGCCGAGGACCTGACCCGGATCGAGTGGAGCCTGGTCGCGCCGTCGAAGATGCAGAAGCAGCAGGACGGCTCCTACGACATCACCGCCAACGGCGACGGCACCTCCACGGTCACGTACTCCCTCGCCGTGGAGCTCGCGATCGGCATGCTCGGCATGTTCAAGCGCAAGGCCGAGAAGATGATCATGGACACCGCGCTCAAGGAGCTCAAGCGGCGGGTCGAGGGGGCGGCATGACCCGGGACCCGCGCGAGGAGGCCGAACGCCTCGTCGCGACCGCCCTCGCCGCCCTGTCGGTCGCCGCGAACAGCACCGCCGGCTTCGCCACCGGCTCCGCCGAGTGCTGCGTCTGCCCGGTCTGCAAGGCCATCGCCGCCGCCCGGGACCCCGACCCCGAGTTCGCCGAGCGCCTCGCCTCCGGCGTCGGCGACCTGGCCGTCGGCCTGGCGGGCGTCCTGCGCGCCTTCGGCGGCGACAGCGCGACCGGAGCGCGTCGCGACAGCTCGCCAGGATCCACCGGTACACCGGAAACCCCCGAAACACCCGAAGACGTGTGGCAGCACGCCACGACGGAGACACCGAAGTCGCCGAAACCGATGGCCAAGAAGGCCGTCAAACCCAAGATTGATCCCGAGGCATAGCGCCTGTGCGAGAGGAGACAGACGCGGTGGGATTGACCATCGGAGTCGACATCGGCGGAACCAAGGTCCTCGGCGGAGTCGTCGACTCGGCGGGTGACGTCCTCGCGCAGACCCGGCGCGACACGCCGGCACAGGACTCGTCGCAGACGGCCGACCGGATCATCGAGGTGATCCAGGAGCTGGCCGCCGCGCACCCCGTCGACGCCGTCGGCATCGGCGCGGCCGGCTGGATCGACGCGACCCGCTCGACCGTCCAGTTCGCCCCCAACCTCGCCTGGCGCAACGAGCCGCTGCGCGAGAAGATCACCGCCGCGGTCGGCCTGCCCGTCGTCGTGGAGAACGACGGCAACGCCGCCACCTGGGCAGAGTTCCAGTTCGGCGCCGGCCACGACGCCGACAGCTCGATGGTCCTCTTCACCGTCGGCACCGGCATCGGCGGCGGCATCGTCATCAACGGCGGCCTCATCCGCGGCACCAACGGCATCGCCGCCGAGCTCGGCCACATGACGATGGTCCCCGGCGGCCATCCCTGCGGCTGCGGGCGCAACGGCTGCCTCGAGCAGTACGCCAGCGGCAACGCCCTCGTCCGCTTCGCCAAGGCCGACGCCCGCGAACGCCCGGAGCTCGCCGAACAGCTCCTCGCCCTGGTCGGCGGCGACGTCGACGCCATCCGGGGGCACTTCGTGACGCAGGCCGCCCGCCTCGGCGACACCGTCGCGACCGGCGCCTTCGAGCAGATCGGCCGCTGGCTGGGCGTCGCCCTCGCCGACATCGTGCAGATCCTCGACCCGCAGGTCATCGTCGTCGGCGGCGGCGTCATCGACGCCGGCGACCTGCTCATGAAGCCCGCCCGGGCCAGCTACGAGGAGCAGCTCGCCCAGCGCGGCCGGCTCCCCGTCGCCGAGGTCCGCCCCGCCCTGATGGGCAACCTCGCGGGAGTGGTCGGAGCCGCCGACCTGGCGCGCGTATGAGCAAACTCCGGGTCCTCTCGTACAACCTGCACAGCCTGCGGGACGACCGCCGCGCCCTCGCGCAGGTCGTACGGGAGATCGCGCCCGACGTGGCGATCCTGCAGGAGGCGCCCCGCCGCTTCCGGTGGCGGCAGAAGTCGGCGGCCCTCGCCCGCGACTTCGAGCTCGTCATCGGCGGCGGCGGCCTGCCGTCCCTGGGCAACCTCGTCCTGCTCAACCTGCGCGTCCGCCCGATCGGCGCCTTCGACATCCGGTACCCGCTGACCCCCGGCCGGCACATGCGCGGCGCCGCGTTCGTCCGCTGCCGCGTCGGGCGGTCGGCGTTCGCGGTCGCCGGCTCCCACCTGTCCACCGACGCCACCGAACGCCCCGGCCAGGCCACGCTGCTCAAACAGCACCTGTCCGAGCTGGCCGAGCCGGTCGTCTTCGCCGCCGACCTCAACGAGAACTCCGGCGGCGCGGCCTGGCGCACCCTCGCCGACGGCCTCGTCGACAGCGCCGGCACCGACGCCCGCCACACGTACCCGTGCTCCGCCCCACGCGAGCGCCTCGACGTCGTCTTCGTCGACCCCAGCATCACCGTCCTGTCCTACGAGGTCGTCGACACCCCCGCCGCCCGCCAGGCCAGCGACCACTTCCCGGTCGTCGTCGAGCTCGACCTGCCCGAGTAGCCCGCCCTCCCGCCTCGCCGGGCCCTTCCCGTGATCCGGAAGACTTTGTGCACCCAGGGCTGCCCGAAGTCTTCCGGATCATGGGTGCCGGGTTCGGGGGCGTGACGTGCGGGACTGGACAAACCAGCGCCGAGCGGACGAGGATCTGCCCGCGACAAGGCGTGCGCGGCGACCGGGGCGCACGGTGCAGTGGGACGCGGTGCAGTGGGGAGACGACGCGGGTGACGAGCTTCGACGAACTGGCCGGCGGCGCGACCCACTGGCGCGACGGCGAACCCGTCTATGACCGCGGCGACACCGTCTGCGTCATCGGCGCCGGCGGCACCGGCCTCACCGCGATCAAGAACCTCCGCGAGGCGGGCTTCGGCGTCGACTGCTACGAGCGCGAGACCGGCGTCGGCGGCGGATGGAACTGGCGGCACGACCGCAGCCCCGTGTACGCCAGCACGCACCTGATCTCGTCGAAGCCGTTCACGCAGTTCCCCGACTTCCCGATGCCCGACGACTGGCCCGACTACCCGCACCACTCGCAGCTGCTCGCCTACTTCGAGCGGTACGCCGACCACTTCTCGCTGCGGGAGCACATCTGGTTCGGCACCGAGGTCGCCCGGGTCGAGCCCGCCGACGACCCGGCCGGCGGCCCGCCCCGGTGGGACGTCACCGTGCGCGGCTCGCGGGGCGGGGCGCCGCGGACCATGCGCTACGCCGCCGTCGTGGTCGCCAACGGGCACAACTGGTCGCCGAAGATGCCCGAGTACGAGGGGCTCGAGGACTTCCGCGGCAAGGTCATCCACGCCAGTCAGTACAAGGACGCCTCCCAGCTGCGGGGGCGCAAGGTGCTGGTCGTCGGCGCCGGCAACACCGGCTGCGACATCGCGGTCGAGGCGGCCCAGCAGGCGGCGAAGTGCTGGCACTCGACCCGTCGCGGCTACTGGTACGCGCCGAAGTACGCCCTCGGCAAACCCGCCGACCAGGTCAACGACCGGATCCTCGCGATGCGGCTGCCGTTCCGGCTGCGCCAGTGGCTGCTGCAGCGCACGATCAACATGACCGTCGGCGACCTGACCCGCTTCGGCCTGCCGAAACCCGACCACGGCCTGCTCGAGATGCACCCGCTCGTCAACAGCCAGCTGCCGTACTACCTCGGACACGGCGGGATCACGCCGCTGTCCGACGTCAAACGCTTCGACCGCACGGACGTCGTCCTCACCGACGGCCGCACGATCGAGCCCGACCTGGTGGTCTTCGCCACGGGGTACCGGCCGAGCTTCGACTTCCTCGCCCCGGAGCTGCTCTCGACGGACTCGGCCGGCCGCCCGCGACTGGCGCTGCAAATGCTGTCGCGCACCCACCCGACCCTCGCCGTCGCCGGCCTGCTGCAGCCCGACTCGGGGGTGTTCACGCTGGCGCACTGGCAGACGGTGTTCATCGCCCAGTGGCTGCGCGTCCTCGACGCGTCGCCGACCCGCGCGCAGGCCCTGTGGGCGAAGCTGCGCCAGGAAGGCGACCGGCGCTTCACCGCCGGCAAGGTCACCGACTCGACCCGGCACTGGTTCGAGGTGAGCCACTTCGTGTACCTGCAGGAGCTGGAGAAGTCCCTGCACGAGCTGGAGGCGGTCCGTTGACCACCCGTGCCCCGTCCGCCACGACCCGCGTCATGCGCTCCGACGAGTGGTCGTCGCCGCCGAAGCCGGTGCGGCGCGAGGTGCTCACCGAGCAGCCCGCCTCGTCTTCGTCCTTGGCTTCGTCCTTGGCTTCGGCTTCCGAGGACCGCCCGCCGGTGCTGTTCGTCCCCGGGTACGGCCACGGCGCCTGGGCCTTCGCCCAGCACTGGCTGGAACACACCGCCGGCCGGGGCTTCCCCGCCGCCGCGATGAGCCTGCGCGGCCACGGCGGCAGCGGCCCCGACCCCGACGCCCGCCTGCGCGACTACGTCCACGACGTCACCCAGGTGGCCGCCGGCCTGCCGAAACAGGCGATCCTCGTCGGCCACGGCACCGGCGCCCTCGTCGTGGCGATGGCGCTCGCCCGGTACCCGGCCCGCGCCGGCGTCCTCGTCGCCCCCGTCTTCGGCGGCCTGGCCACCGCCCTCGGCCTGCTGCGCCGCAACCCTGTCGGCACGCTCCCCGGCCTCTTCGGCGGCCACGTCAGCCTGCGCCCCACGCAGCTGTTCAGCCGCTCGCTGCCGGCCTCGGCGGCCCAGTCGTTCGCCGCCCGCCTCCAGCGCGTCCCCGCCGGCGCGCAGCGTCAGCTCATCCGCCGCCAGGAGCCCGAACCCCCGGTCGGCACCCCGCCGGTCCTCGTCGCCGGCAGCCCCGACGACCGCGTGGTCTCCGCGTCGGCGCTGGAGTGGGTCGCCCGCAGGTACGGCGGCTCCCCGCTCCTCTTCCCGGGCATGGGCCACGACCTGATGCTCGACGCCCGCTGGCAGGAACCCATCGACGCCATCCTCGACTGGCTGGAGAAACCCGCCTGACCGCCCTCACGGGCGCTGTTGCCGGGGCGTCGTCTTCATCGCCGGCGCGGGCGCCGTTGCCGGGGGTGGGTCAGACGCGGGCGCCGTTGTCGGGGTCGTCGTCCTCTTCGTCGCCGGGGCGGAGGCGCAGGATCAGGGTGACGAAGCCGCTCAGCAGCAGGGCGAAGCCCAGGAACAGGGTGGACTGGGGGCCGAAGACCGGCAGGAGGTCGGGCCAGATCAGCAGGATGAGGCCGCCGATGAGGGCCAGGACCGCCAGGACGGTCGACGGGGCGATCCGTGGCAGCGGGGGTGGGGGAGGCGGGGTGTAGCCGGCGTCGTCGTCCTCGTCGTCGGGGAGGTCGGCGCCGAAGGAGTCGAGGCTGTCCAGGAGGGAGCGGTCGACGGCGTCGGAGGCGCGGCGCAGCGGGGTGCGGGGGGCCGGCTCGGTGTCCATGTCGGCGGCGGCGGAGCCTGAGGAGTCGAGGTCCTCGGCGGCGGGCCAGGGGGCGCTGGTCGGATCGACGGTGGTGTGGAAGCCGGCGATGATGCTGGCGAACGTCTCGTCGTCCGACTTGCGGCTCGTTTTGGCCTCCTGGGATGACGGGGATGACTGCGATGACGGGGATGACGGGGGTGAGGGTGCCGTGGCGGGCTGGGGGGTCTCGGCGGGTGGGGTGTGCTGCTCGGGCACGGCGGTAAGCTGGGTGAAATAGTCGCGCGCCGTGGCGAGGTGGTCACGATCAGCGTAGAGCCGGTCGGTGGGTCTGGCGGGCAGGGTCGTGGTGCGCGTCACCGGGTGCAAGTCGGTGGCGGGCTGCAGATAGGCGGCGATGCCGCCGGCCGCCAGCACGTCCAGCAGATGCTCGCCGACCCGCGGGTCGACGTCTCCGACCACCGCGTACTCCTGCGCTACCAGGCCGTTGTCGCGCCGGCCGCGCCGCGCCCCACCCCCTGGCACCGCCTGCCCCTCCCCGCGGCCGACACCGCGACGACCGGGTCCGCCGCGAAAAAACCGCTGACCGAAATCCTGACACGTGCACGGGCGGTTCCGGGAGTGCGTTGTGGTGTGCCGAACTGCTTCGTAGGCTCTTTGCGACGGTCATCACCGATTGTCTGGCAGATCTTGGAAGGTTGAGCGGTGCTCTACTGGTTCCTCAAGTACATCGTCCTCGGGCCTGTGCTGAAGCTCATCTTCCGCCCCAGGGTGGAGGGGCTGGAGCACGTCCCCACCGAGGGGCCCGTGATCATCGCCAGCAACCACCTGTCGTTCGCGGACTCGATCTTCATGCCGCTGAGCGTCAAACGGCGGGTCACGTTCCCGGCGAAAGCGGAGTATTTCACCGGCAAAGGCATCAAGGGCCGCCTGATCAAGCTGTTCTTCGCCGGCACCGGGCAGGTGCCGATCGACCGTTCCGGTGGGAAGGCGGCGCGGGCCGCGCTGGAGGTCGGGCTCAAGATCCTGCGGGAGGGCGGCATCTTCGGCATCTACCCGGAGGGCACCCGCTCGCCGGACGGCCGGCTCTACCGGGGCAAGACCGGGGTGGCCCGGCTCGCGCTGGAGTCCGGTGCCGTGGTCGTGCCGGTGGCGATGATGAACATGGACAAGGTTCAGCCGATCGGGCAGATCCTGCCGAACCTGAAGCGCGTGCACATCCGCTTCGGGCCGGCGCTGGACTTCTCCCGGTACGCGGGGATGGCCGGCGACCGGTTCATCGAGCGCGCCGTCACCGACGAGATCATGTACGAGCTGATGACCCTCTCCGGCCGCGAGTACATCGACATGTACGCGCAGAAGGTGAAGAGCACCCCGGAGCCGCAGAAGCAGCCCGTGGCGGCGTAGACGCCGCGGCGACGTACAAGGGGCGCCCCCCAAAGCCCTTAAAGCCTTACAGGGCTTACAGCGGCGTGGGGGGCAGCTCGGCGAGCGTCAGCAGCATCGGCGCGCCGGCCTGGGTGGCGAAGGCGATCAGCTCGCTGCGCCACGGCTCGAGGCGCTCGGCGGCGGCCGGCCCGAGCCGCCCGAGGGCCTGCACGGCCCAGGTGAGCGACAGCATGCGGGCGGAGGCGTTGGGGATCTCGCCGTACAGCTCCGCGGCGGCGAGGTGCATGTCGGCGGCCCGGGCGAAGTCCCCGTCGACGAACGCGATCGCCCCGGTGATCGTCCGCAGCGCCGCCTCGACCCACGGCGTGCGGTGCGGCACGTCGGCGAGCATGTCGCGGATCGCCATCATCGCGACCCGGCCGGCGGGGACGGCGGCGTGGGCGGTCGCGTCGATCCACTCGCCGCTGGCGATCGCCCGCACCTCCCGCCAGGTCTTGGCGAGCTCGACGATCAGCGCCTCGGCGTCACGTGAGCGGCCCTGCAGCGCCAGGCAGAGGGCGCCGTGGCCGAGGACGGTCCACTGCAGGCGGTAGAAGCCGCTGCGCCGGCCGGCGGCGACGAGGTCCTCGACCTCGTCGGCGTTGATGAACGGCTCGCCGCGCAGGATCTTCATCCACGCGTGCGCGCCGCGGACCTGCAGGTCCCATTCGGAGGCGGGGGCGCGTTCGGCGACGCCGATGAGGGTGGCCCAGTCGCCGGTGAAGTACGCGACCTGCGCGACGTTGGAGTAGCCGGTGGCGAGGGTGTGGCTGCCGGGCACGGTGTTGCGGGTGCTCTCGTACATCGCCGCGGACGCGGTCCAGTCGCCGTCCTCCAGCAGCGCCCACGCGACGTTGCGCATCGCCCGGTGCTCCGACAGCAGCCGCCGCTCCCGGCACACCTCGAGCGCGGCCTGCAGCTCGACCAGGCCGGACCGGTCGCCGGCCTGGAAGAGCGCGGTGCCGATGGTGATCCGGGCGCTGGTCGCGACCTCGATGAGGCCGAGCCGGTCGGCGATCTCCGCGGCGGCGCTGGCCGCGGCGACGGCGGGCTCGACCTCGAAGTTGGACATGTGCAGGCGGCCGAGCTCGGCGTACGCGTCGGCCTTCTCCGGCGCGTCCGGCAGCTCGTCGAACAGCTCCACGGCCCGGTCCAGGCACGACAGGGCACCGAGCCGGTCGGCGCGCAGCCACGCGGCCTGCCCGCGGATCGTCCAGGCACGGGCGGCGCTGGCCTGCTCACCGGCCGCGTAGAGCCGATCGGCGAGGCTCGCCAGCTGGTCCGTGCCCGCCATGGCCGCGTCGGCGCTTCCGGTTCCGCCGGATCCGCCGGTACGGGCAGCGCCCGCCGGACCGGAGCCGGCGGTGCCGAGGAAGGACTCCGGGTCGGCGTAGAAGGCGATCTCCGTGGCCAGGAGCTCGATCCGCAGCCGCTCGCCCTGGTCGGTGCCGTCGTCGCAGAGGGCGAGGGCCTTGCCGGCGTGGGCGGCGGCGGCGTCGAGGGCGTGCAGCGCGTACGCGCGGCGGGCCGCCCGGTGCAGCGCGTCCCGCGCCGGCGCGCTGTACCGGGGCGCGTCGAGGCCGAGCGAGCCGGCGATCTCGTAGGCGGTGTACCGGTGGTTGGCGACGACCTCGGCGAGGTCGGTGTCGCGGTCGGCGGCGACGCTGTCGAGCCAGGCGGCGGTCAGCTCGTGCCGGGCGACCCGTTCGGTGCGGGGGAGCCGCTGGTAGCAGACGTCGCGGACCAGGACGTGGCCGAAGCGGTACTCGGTCTGCCCCTCCATCGTCGAGGCGGCCTGCTCGTGGATGAGGTCGCGCTGCTCGAGGCGGCGCAGGGAGCGTTCGATGCCGTCGGCGGGGCGGCTCATCGCGGCGGCGACCGCGCCGGGCCAGAAGTTCATGCCGACGACGGAGGCGGCCTGCAGCACCGCCCGGTCGGCGGCCTCGAGGAGGTCGACCCGGTTGGCGATGACCGCGTGGACGCTGTCGGGCATCGGCAGCACCCGGCTGAGGGTGTCGGAGGTGCGGACGTTGCCCTGCTCGGCGAGCATGCGGGTGTACTCGAGCGCGTACAGCGGGTTGCCGTCGGCGAGTTCGACGAGTGAGTTGAGCGAGTGGCCGGGGAACGCGGCCTGCCCGAGCAGGTGCGCGTACATGGTGGCGATCTCGGCGTCGCGCAGCGGTGGCAGCGTGATGGTGACCGAGCCGGCGATGGCACCGGCCCAGCTGGCGTTGCGCTCCAGGAACTCCGGCCGGGCCGTCGACAGCAGGAGCAGGGGCACGTCCCGTACCGACGCGCCCAGACGCTCCACGAACCGCACCATCGACTCGTCGGCCCAGTGCAGGTCCTCGAACACCAGGACGGTCGGCCGGTGCGCGGCCAGCGCGACCACGAAGCGCCGCCAGGCGGACTCGGTCTCGTCGGGGGCGAGCTTCGGCCCGGGCAGGCCGACGAGCGGGCTGAGCGCGTCGGCGAGCCGCTCGGCCTCCGACGGGGTGACGATCACGCTGAGCGCCGTGTCGAGCCGCTCGCGGGCGGTCTCGGCGCTGTCGGTGTCGAGGATGCCCGCCTGCGCCTTGACGATGTCGGCGAGCGCGGCGTACGTCACGTTCTCCCCGAACGGGGGACAGCGGCCGGTGCGCCACGCGACGGGCGCGTCGAAGAGCCGCTCGGCGTGCAGGAACAGCTCGTGCACGAGCCGGCTCTTGCCGATCCCGGCGTGCCCGATGACGGTGACCAGCTGCGGGGTGCGCTCGCGCAGGCCCCGGTGCAGGGCGTTGACCAGCAGGCTGAGCTCGTGGGTGCGGTTGACCAGGGGCGTGGAGCCGGCCTCCCGGTCGGGGTGGTTGCGCCGCAGCGGCGCGAGGGCCAGCCACACCTCGGTCGGGGTGGAGCGGCCACGCAACGTGGCGGGGGGCTGCGCCTCGTAGCGGATCGACGACTTGGTCAGCGCGTACGTGCTGCCGCAGACGAGCACCCCGCCGGGCGGGGCGAGGGACTGCAGCCGGGAGGCGGTGTTGACGACGTCGCCGGCGACGATCGCCTGGCCGCCGTCGCGGGCCGCGGCCACGTCGACGAGGGCCTCGCCGGTCGCGACCCCGACGCGGAAGCGCAGCGCCCGCTCGCCCTCGCCGGTGCTGGCGTACCGCGCGAGCACCCGCTGCAGCTCCAGGCCGGCGCGCACGCAGCGCACGGCGTCGGTCTCGGTGGCCACGGGCGCGCCGAAGAGCGCCATGACGGCGTCGCCGATGTACTTCTCGACGACCCCGCCGTACTGGCCGATGACCTCGCGGGCGGTGGAGAAGAAGCCCTTCTGCAGCTCGCGGACCAGCTCGGGGTCGGCGCGCTCGACATAGGGCGTGAAGTCGATCAGGTCGACGAACAGGACGCTGATCCGCCGGCGGTCCTCGCTGCGGGTGGCGGAGATCGGCACCGTGGCCCGGCCGATGTGGCCGCCGCCACGGTCGGCGCGGCTCGCCGTGCCGCCGCCCGCGCCGGTGGCGGCGCGCGGGGTGCCGCAGCCGGTGCAGAACGACGCGTCCGGGCTCAGCGATCGGCCGCATGTCGCGCAGGCAGGACTCAGCTCGGCGCCGCATCCACCGCAGAACCGGTCACCATCGCCTGACTGGCGGCCGCAGCGTGCGCACTGACTGGAAATCGCCGACACTCCCTGATTCGGATCCCCGCACATCCTCACACGCCGGGGACCCGATCGACCACCGCGTTGCGGCACGCAACGCGGTGGTGCGACCGGCAGGTCAGCGGTCGGTCATCCCGGCGCGTCGGCGCAGGGCGCTGAGGTCGGTCACGACGATCCGCCGGCCCTCGGTGCGCAGCCAGCCGCGGCTGGCGAACGACCCGATGGCCTGGTTGACGCTCTGCCGCGAGCCACCGGCCATCTCCGCCAGCTGGCTCTGGTTGAGCTCGATGGTCACCATCGGCGCGTTGGTCTCGCCGGCGAGCCGGACGAGGGTCTTGGCGACGCGGCCGGGCAGGTCGAGGAAGACGTGGTCGGCGTTCTGCTCGGTGAGGCGCCGGATGAGCGCGCCGAGCGAGCGCATGACCGCGTCCAGGATGCGCGGGTTGGCGTGGACGAGCTCGATGAACGCGTGCCGGGACAGCGCCAGGGCCTGGCAGTCCTCGATCGCCTCCGCGGACGCGGACCGGGCCGCGCCGTCCAGCAGCGACACCTCGCCGAGCGTGTCGGGCGGGCGGACGACCGACAGGACCGCGCGCTCGCCGGTCGGCGCGGTCCGGAACACCATCACGGCACCGCGCTTGAGCACGATGAGTGACTCGCCCGGATCGTTTTCGACGAACAGCAGCTGGCCCTTGCGGTATGTCCGTGGCACCGCCGCCTGGATGACCCGCTGACGAACATCGGGATCCAGGCCGCTGAACATATCCACACCGGTCAGCGCGTCGCCGGGATCTGGCAGCCGACCCTCCACGGTCAAACCCCTCCCGGTGCAGCGTTGATTCGGTCCCATGATCACCGTAGGTGATCACGAGCACAGTACGGAACTTCTACCAGATCATGACGCGCGTGTCGGAGTCTGTACATCCCCCGCATCGGCTCACCGACAGCCCGCGCATGAGCCCGCAGGCAGGCTAGTGCCAGCACGCGAACCGCTGGGGGGCGGGGTTGGTGTCAGATGCCCGGGAGGCCGGTGGTGCGAGCACCGCTTCCCGGGCATCTGCCTGTTCACCGGGCATGGACGCCGTTGTTGGCGCATAATGCGCAGCGTGGCCCCCGCTGCCGACCAGGTGCACACGACACTGCGCAGGAGTTGGCAGTGCGACCCCGGCCCGTGCATTCCTCTCGGTGAAGACGCCTGGCGGGTCGAGATCGACAATGGCCAATTCGAACCGAATCCGCGTGATGCGGCCCACTTCGTGGTGAAATGGGCTCCGGTGGCCGCGCGGCGCGGCTTCGAGGCCGGCCTGTGCGCCGCCGAGCACCTCGACGCGTCGGGTGTCTGCGCCGGGCGCCCGGTCCGGGCCGCCGACGGCGCGCTCACCACCGCGCTCCCCACGCGCGCGGGTGACGGCGTCATCGCCCTGATGTGCCTGGTCCCCGGCCGCCCGCTGCACGCCGACGACCCGCTCGACCAGTCGTGGTGGGGTGGCGCGCTCGGCGCCGCGCACCGCAGCCTGCGCCGGTTCGTGCACCCCGACCTGGCGAAGTTCCAGGTCGCGGCGGTGCCGGCGGCGGCGCCGCACCTGACGATGGAGCCGTGGCTCGGCCCGGCCGTGACCGAGACCGCCGCCGTGGTGCGCCGCATCATGGTCACCGACCAGCTCACCTACGGGGTCCGGCATGGCGCGCCGGACGCCGCCCGCTTCCGCCTCGACTCCAGCACCGGGCGGGTCGGACTGGTCGGCTGGGCCGCCGCCGGCACCGGTCCGCTGCTGTACGACCTCGCCCACGCCGTCCTCTGCGCGGGCGGCACCGCGGCGCAAGCCCTGGTCGAGGCGTACGTGCGGGCCGGGCCGGTCCCGGCCGACGAGTGCGCTGCGGTCCTGCCCGCGATGCTCGCGCTGCGCACCGCCGCCCGCGCCGCCGCCGTCGCCGAGAAGATCCACGCCGACGGCGGCACACCCCGCGACCACGCCGAGCTGACCAGGATGGCCGCGCTGCTGCTGTGAGCCGACCTTGCGGCCCTACCCTGCCGCCGCACCGCCGGTCGGCGACGGGGCAGGATGGGAGCGGTGTCGGCATATCGCTACTTCTACGACTGTGAGTTCATCGAGGACGGTCGCCTGATCGACCTGGTCTCCATCGGGGTGGTGGACGAGCACGGCCGCGAGTACTACGCGGTCTCCACGGAGTTCGACGGGTCGCGGGCCGTGCCGTGGGTGCGCCGCAACGTCCTGGACAAGCTGCCGTCGCCAGCCGACAAGGCGTGGCGCTCCCGCGAGCGGATCCGCGAGGAGCTGCTCGAGTTCCTCGTCGAGCCGCTGCGCGCCGGCGAGGCCGACGAGCTGGAGCTGTGGGCGTGGTACGCCGCCTACGACCACGTCGCCCTCGCCCAGCTGTGGGGGCCGATGCCGACGCTGCCCCGGGAGATCCCCCGCTTCACCAAGGACCTGCGCCAGCTGTGGGACGAGACGGGCCGGCCGCCCCTGCCGGCGGCGGAGGGGCGGCACGACGCGCTCGTCGACGCCAAGCACAACCTCGCCAGGTGGCGGGTCATGCACCCCGCGTGAGCACGTCCTCGTCGCGGCGGGCGGGTCCTGCGCCCGGCGTGACGGGCCGCCTGGTCAGCGGGATCCGTACAGCGAGGTACAGGGGCAGGCCGATCGGCGAGAGCAGGATCGTCAGCACCAGCAGCGGCGCCATGATCAGCGGGTGGACCCGCCGCTCCCGGCTGTCCAGGTAGATCCAGCGGCCGACGAGCAGGTCCCACGCGAGGACCTGCGCCCACACGGCGGCGACCACGTCGTCGTCGGCGAACAGCGCCCGCACGCCGGCCAGGTCGGGGTTGAGCATCTCCGCGGCGAACTCCGGCAGCACCGGCGCGATCGCGAACGCCCACACGACCAGCGCCGGCAGGGCGATGAACACCGACCCGGCGATCCGCTCCGACCAGCGCCACCCCGGCGCGAAGATCATCAGCACCCAGAACGGCGCGACGACCAGGAACGCGAGCTGGAACAGGGCGTCAGCCATCAGTGGACCTCGCTCAGCATCCGTGCCTCGGTGGCGGTGGGCTCCACGGTACGGGGGCCGCTCAGCGCCCACATCGTGCCCGCGACGGTGGCCAGAAGCGCGACGCCCGCGGCGGCGAGGGTCAGCGCGTCGGGGTCCACGATCGACTGGCCGCGCAGCGCCTGCCAGACGGTCAGGCCGGTGAGGGCGGCGTACGCGAGGCCGGCGACCGTCACGAGCCGGGCCCGGACCTGGTCGGGGCGCAGCCGCGCGAAGCGCCGCGAGGCGAGCGCCAGCAGGAACCCGAGCAGCGGCAGCGCCTGCAGGGCGTGCATGCCGATGAAGTGCCCGGCGCGCAGGTCGCCGCCGGTGGTGCTCCAGCCGACCAGGGGCAGGCCGGGGCCGCCGTCGGCCACGCCGACGCTGTGCGCGCCGACGATCGTGGGCGACTCGCCCGCCGGCAGGTCGAGCTGCGCCTTCGTCGGCATGGTCATGAGGAAGCCGACCATCATGCCGGCGAGGCCGACGATCAGCCCGAAGCGGACCGCCAGGGCGTTCGCCCGGTCCGGCAGCCGCTGGATCAGCAGCAGGACCGCGAGGATCAGCGTGCACACCCAGGCGATCGCGATCGTGGCGCCCATCACGCTGTACAGCGTCGAGTCGAACGGCGTCTGGTTGTTGAAGTGGCTCTGCCGGCCCCGCGCCGCCTGCCCGACGATGATCACGATCTCGGTGGTGAGGGCGGCGACCGACACGGTGCCCAGCCACCAGCCGAGCCGCTGCCGCCGGTCCAGCAGCGACAGCATCCAGGCGATGGTGACGGAGTAGACGGCGATGGAGACCGAGAACTTGAACGGCTTCAGCCAGAGCGGCGCGCCGACCAGCTCGCGGTCGTCGAGGAGGACGCCCGCGCCGGTCAGGACCGCGAGGACGGTCAGCGCCGCGGCGCTGACGACGAGGGGGCGGTGCAGCTGTGCGAGTCGCATCAGAAGCTCCCAGCAGAATGGATAGTCGAACTATCGATAGCGGCGCTTTCCACTATTGGAGAGTTACACTATCCGTGTCAACCCTGAGAGGACCCTGATGCGCATCGCTGAGCTGAGCCAGAAGACCGGCGTGCCCGTGCCGACGATCAAGTACTACCTGCGGGAGGGGTTGCTCCCGGCCGGCGAGCTGACCAGCCCCAACCAGGCCAGGTATGACGATCGACACGTTCAGCGGCTGCGGCTGGTGCGGGTCCTGCTCGACATCGGGCGGTTGCCGATCGCCACCATCCGCGACCTGCTCACCGAGCTCGACCAGCCCGACCCCGACGTGCACGAGGTGCTCGGCCGGGCCCTGCCGGCCTCCGTCGGCACCCGCGAGACCAGCGACCCGGCGATGCTCGCCGCGGCGCACGATCGGGTGAGAACCTTGATCAAGGAGCGCGGCTGGCTACTGTCGGACAACGCCCGCACCCGGCAGGCCGCGGCCGAGGTCGTCGCCGCGTTTCGGCAGGTCGGCGCCGATGTCGAGCACCTGCTGGAGCAGTACGCGGACCTCGCCGAGCGGATCGCCGTGCACGACCTGCGCTTCGTCGCCCAGGCGGAGGGCAACGAGGGCAAGCTGCACGCCGCCGTCGTCGGCTCGATCCTCGGGGATTCCCTGCTCGCCGCCCTGCGGCGGATGGCGCAGGAGCACGAGTCGGCCAAGATGTTCGGCATCCGTGACGACAGCTGTTAGGACGGATGTGCCGACTGGTGCGACGTCGGCATGTTCAGGAGGAGCGACTACAGTGCGCTGTGAATCGGCAGCGTCGCCAACGAGTGGGACCCTCCGGCTCGGTCGTGCCCGTCAGGGCGGTCGAGCAGCACCGCAACCAGGAAGGCAAGATCTAGCATGCGTATCGGCGTACTGACCGGGGGCGGCGACTGCCCCGGCCTCAACGCGGTCATCCGGGCCGTGGTCCGCAAGGGCATCGCCACCTACGGTCACGAGTTCGTGGGCTTCCGCGACGGCTGGCGTGGCCCCCTTGAGGGCAACACCCGTGAGCTGGGCATCGCTCAGGTCCGTGGCATCCTGCCGCGCGGCGGCACCATCCTCGGCTCCTCCCGGACCAACCCGTTCAAGATCGACGGCGGCGTTGAGAAGATCAAGTCGAACCTGGCCGACCTCGGCATCGACGCGCTCGTCGCGATCGGCGGCGAGGACACCCTCGGCGTCGCGGCGAAGCTGACCGACCTGGGCGTCAACGTCGTCGGCGTGCCGAAGACGATCGACAACGACCTCGGCGCGACCGACTACACGTTCGGCTTCGACACCGCGGTCAACATCGCGATGGAGGCGATCGACCGGCTGCACACCACCGCCGAGTCGCACCACCGCACCCTCGTCGTCGAGGTCATGGGCCGCCACGCCGGCTGGATCGCGCTGCACGCCGGCCTCGCCGGTGGCGCCAACGTCATCCTCCTGCCGGAGCGGCAGTTCGACGTCGACCAGGTCGCCGGCTACGTCGAGAAGCGCTTCCAGACGCAGTACTCGCCGATCGTCGTCGTCGCCGAGGGCGCCCAGCCGCTCGACGGCCAGATGGTGCTGCACAACCAGGAGCTCGACGCGTTCGGCCACGTCCGCCTCGGCGGCGTCGGCCAGTGGCTCGCCGAGCAGCTGGAGGCGAAGACCGGCAAGGAGGCCCGCACCGTCGTGCTCGGCCACATCCAGCGCGGCGGCACGCCGACCGCGTTCGACCGGGTCCTCGCCACCCGCTTCGGCCTGGGCGCGATCGACGCCGTCCACGAGGGCGACTTCGGCAAGATGGTGGCGCTGCAGTCCACCGACATCGTCCGCGTGCCCCTCGCCGACGCGACCCGTGAGCTCAAGACCGTCCCGGTCGAGCGCTACACCGAGGCCGAGGTCTTCTTCGGCTCCTGAGCCCGTCGCGACGGTCCCGCGCCGTGGCGAGCAGCCGCTGCTCGGCCGGGCCGGCGCCGAGCGCCTGGATCAGCGCGTCGAACCGGTTCGTCGGCGGCAGCGTCTC
>NZ_JBFANF010000037.1:0-93768 GCF_040674675.1 Dactylosporangium sp. NPDC049742
GGCGGTGCGGGCGGGGGGGGGGTGTGTGTGGGCGGGGGGGGGGGGTGGCCGGCGCCGGCGGGGCGGGGGGCCGCGCCGGCGGGGGCCGGGGGCCGGCGCGCGTCGGTGGCGGAAGAGGCGGTGGGTCAGACGAGGCGGCGGATGTCGCCGTGGGCGCGGTAGAAGCCGCCGCGGGAGGCTTCGCGGATCTCGGGGACGACGTAGCGGGCGTTGGCCTCGCGGATGCCCTTGGGGAACTGGACCTGCCAGTCTCGGTGGTAGCCGGGGGAGACGACGCGGATGCGCAGGCGGCCGCCCTCCTCGAAGCACTCGACGATGATGCCGTCGCTGGGGTCGGTGGCGACCTCGACGGTGGTGGAGGGGGCGACGGCCTCCATGCGGGGGGCCTTGACGTCGACATACTCGGGGACGACGCCCTGCTCGGCGGCGCGGACGGCCTCCTCGCTGGCGTCGATGCAGGCCAGGGAGCCGTCGGTGGTGACGATGTAGAGCCGCTCGGCGTGATACTGCATCGAGTAGGCGCTGCCGCAGCCGGTGCCGAGCTTCCACAGCCGGGTGCCGTCGGCCGCGAAGCAATACACCGAGGAGCTGGAGTCGCCGGCGAAGACGTAGCGGCCGTCGGGGGCGGCGGCGCAGGAGTAGATGGTGTTGTCGCAGCGGTACGTGACGGCGGTCTCACCGCTCTTGGTGAAGGACAGGACCGAGTTGGACGACATGCCTGCATAGAGCGTGTCGCGCTCCTGCCAGCCGAAGAGGACGGCGCCGCGGGTGGGCTGGTTCCACAGCTCCTTGCCGGTGCGCCAGTCATAGCTGGTGACGCCCTTGCTGTGGCCGTGGTGCACGGCGTTGTCGTCGCAGCGGACCATCCAGCCGCTGGAGCCGTTGCCCTGGCGGCGCCAGAGGAAGTCGTCCTCGTGGTCGATGCTGCAGATGCCGCCCTTGGCGTCGGCGACGCCGAGGACGCCGTCGTGGATGTCGAGCCAGTAGATGTCGATGTCGGGGGCGATGGAGTAGGCCAGGCGCGGGACCTTGCCGGAGAGGTCGTAGACGTTGCCGTCGTCGCAGCCGGCATAGAGCCAGTCGTCGTCGGCGACGATGCACTTCACCCCGTCGGGGAGCTGGAACTGGCGCTCGACCTGGGCGTCGTGGGTGAGGGTGGTGACGACGCCGGCCTCGTTGCCGACCATGCAGACGCGGTCGTCGACGAAGATGCCGAAGGCGGAGGAGCCCGACTTGTAACGCCACAGGAGCGGCGCGGTCTTCGCGGTGGAGCGGACGCTGACGATCACGCGGCGGGAGACGGAACGCTTGGCGCGCTGGCCGGCGACGGCCGGGGCATAGCCCTTGCGGGTCTTCTCGCCGATCTTCTTCGCGGCCTCGGCGGTTGCCTTCGCGTGGTCGGGGTAGGTGGTGGTCTTCAGGGTGCCGGGGTCGCCGATGCGGCCATAGCGGATCGACATCTCGGCGCCGTCGACGGTCACCTCATAGAACTTGTGGGCGCTGCCGCTGTCCTCGGACAGCTCGAGATAGGTCGTCTGGGGCATCGGTCACGGCCTTTCAAGTACGAACCAACGAGGGGGCGCCGACAGCGTAGCGACGACCACCGACAAAAATCGCAGGCGTGCTGCATCTGCGGGTCATCTCCCCACCGGACCGGACCGAGGACGTCGTCCGGATCATCGAGGCCGCCCCCGGCGCGACCAACCTGGTCGTGCTGCCCGGCGCGGCCCGCCAGCCCGACGGCGACCTGGTGCTCTGCGACGTCGTCCGGGAGGCCGGCAGCCCGGTGTTGTCGGCGCTGCGCAAGCTGAAGATCCACGAGACCGGTTCGATCGCGATCGACCAGGTCGACGTGGCGTTGTCGCACGTGGCGGCCGCCGCGGCCGACGCCGCGCCCGGGCTGGCCGGCGACGCGGTCGTCTGGGACGAGATCGAGCAGAAGACGGGCGACGAGACGGAGCTGTCCGGCACGTACCTGCTGATGTTCGCCATCGCGGCGATCATCGCGGGCATCGGTGTGCTGTTCGACCAGCCGATCCTCATCGTCGGCGCGATGGTGGTCGGCCCCGAGTTCGGCCCCCTCGCCGCACTGTGCGTCGGAATTGTCCGAAGAAGGCCGACATTCTTGAAAAAGTCCGCGCTCGCCCTGTCGGTCGGCTTCGTGACGGCGATGCTCGCGACGGTCGGCGCGACGTTCCTGCTCGACCTCGCCGGCCTGGTCGAGCGGAGCATGCTGCTGCAGGAGCGGCCGATGACGGACTTCATCTGGCGCCCCGACGCCCTGTCCTGGGTGGTCGGCTTCCTCGCCGGCGTCGCCGGCATGCTGTCGCTGACGTCGTCGAAGGCCGGCCCGCTGATCGGCGTCCTCATCTCGGTGACGACCGTGCCGGCGGCCGCCAACATCGCCGTCGCCATCGCGTACTGGGTGCCCGACGAAGCGCTCGGCTCGGCGGTGCAGCTGCTGCTGAACCTGGCGGCCATCATCACCGCGGGCGTGCTGACCCTGCTCGCCCAACGCTGGTTCTGGACCATGACGGCAAGGAAGGCGGCACGGCAGTGACGGACCTCAGAGAAGCCCTGGACCGGCTGTTGGAGCCCGTCCCGCCGAAGCGGCTCGCCGAGTCGGTGCAGCGCCTCATCGCCGACTACCGCAGCGGCCGCCCCGCCGACGAGCCGCTGATCCGCAACATGGTCGACGCCACCGCGTACGCCGCCTACCGGATGCCGGCCACCCACGCCGCCGTAGGGGCCGTGCTGGCGCAGCTCGGGGAGAGGGTCGACCCGCGCAGCATCCTCGACGTCGGCGGCGGCTCGGGCGCGGCGACCTGGGCGGCCCTGGAGCAGTTCCCGGGCATCCAGGAGATGACCGTCCTCGACCAGGTGCCGGAGGCGCTGAAGCTCGGCCAGCGCATGCTCCCGCGGGCCACGTGGCAGGAGTGGCACCTCGGCGAGCCGTTGTCCACTGTGGACATGGTGCTGGTGTCGTACGTGCTGGGCGAGCTCACCGAGGACGCCCAGCGCGACCTCGTCGAGGCGGCCGGCGCGGCGGCGGAGCAGGCGGTGGTCATCGTCGAGCCGGGGACCCCGCTGGGGTACCGGCGAATCCTCGACGCGAGAGACCGCCTCATCGCCGGTGGCTGGACCGTTGCCGCGCCGTGCCCGCACCAGCAGGCGTGCGGGATGACGGGCAAGGACTGGTGCCACTTCACCGCCCGCATCAACCGCTCCGCGCTGCACCGCCGGCTCAAGGCCGCCGAGCTCGGCTACGAGGACGAGAAGTTCTCCTACGTGGCGGTCACGAAAGACGTGGCGGTCACGAAAGACGTGGCGGTCACGAAAGACGTGGCGGTCACGACAGACGTGGCGGCCCCGAACGAGCGGGGGCGGGTGGTGCGGCACCCCGCGTTCCGCAAAGGGCTGGTCACGCTGCAGGTCTGCAACCCGGACACCACGGTCGGCCCGACGCTCGTCTCCAAGCGGGAGGGTCCGCGGTACAAGCAGGCCCGGGACGCCCAGTGGGGCGACGAATGGCCCCAGGCATCGGAGTGACCGCCGCAGCGGCCGACGACGAACGGGCCCGGCCGATCGTGGTGATCGGCCGGGCCCGTCGGTCAGGAGGTCAGGCGGTCAGGCGGTCTGGTCGGCCGCGAAGGAGGCGACCCAGGACAGCGACGAGTTCCAGTTGATGGTCAGCTCGTTCGTCGACCACGACTTGATGTCGTCGAGGTAGCACAGCTGCGGCTTGCAGCCCTTCAGCGCCGCCGAGGCGACCTCGTCCTGCAGCGAGGAGTTCGGTCCACCGGCGAGCGTGCCGCGCGGCGGGTTGGGCAGCTTCGGGTCGAGCTGCTTGGCGTACCAGCGGCTGTGCTGGTTCTTCGACGCCTTCTCGCCGTAGCCGGTCACGTAGGACTGGTTGAGCGCGTTGCGGCCGAAGATGTAGTCCATGCCGGTCAGCACGCCGTCGCGGTACTTCGCCTCACCGGTGAGGTCGAACGCGGTGCCGACGACCGCGAGGTTGTTGAGCATCTGGCTGTTGGACGCCCAGTCGTAGCCGCCGTTTGGCGCGTACGCCTGGCCGTACGCCTGCGAGGTGAGCGTGGCGAGGTGCTTGTCGGCACCGGCGACGACGCTGGCCTTCACCCGCTCCCGGTCGCCCAGCTTGTTGTCGATCGTCGCCAGGTCGAGCCGGCCGAGGGCGCCGACGGCGCGCCAGTCGAACGCGTTGGCGAAGACGTCGGACTTGTGCACCGGCGACGCGGTCACGACGTCGGAGAACTTCTTCTCGCCGGTGGTGATGTACAGCTCCGCCGCCGCCCAGTAGAACTCGTCGTCGACGTCGGTGTCACCGTACGCGCCGCCGCCCGTGGAGTCGGAGTCCGGTGCGTAGACCTTCGGGTTCGCCTGCGCCGCCGCGAACGCGGCGCGGGCCGAGGTCAGCAGCTTCTCGGCGTAGGCCGGGTCGTACGCCTTGAACACCCGGGCGCCCTGCGCCGCCGCGGCGGCCAGGTTGAGGGTCGCGGCGGTCGACGGCGGCTTGAGCACCCGCTGCTGCGTGTCGGCGGCCGGGTCGGTCGGCAGCCCGGTCCAGGCGACGTCCTGGACCTTGTGGTGTGCCATGCCGGCGAGCTTCTGCCCGGCCGGGACCTGCATCTTCATGAGGAAGTCGAGCTCCCAGCGGGCCTCGTTGAGCACGTCAGGGGCCTTGCCGCCGGTCTCGGGCTGGCGCAGGGCGCGCGCCTTCGCCGCCTTCGGGGAGCGCTCGTAGGAGCTCATGAGCTGCGCGACGGAGATGCCGCCGTTGACGACGTACTTGCCGTGGTCGCCGGCGTCGTACCAACCGCCGGTCACGTCGAGGGTGTAGTCGCAGGAGCCGGGCGCGCACGGCACCTTGGTGTCGCCGCCGTTCGGGGTCTCCGCGGTGTGGCCCGCGGCGCGGCCGTAGCCGGGCGCGATCTTGTTGTCGATCGCGATGCCGCTGCGCTGCGGGTAGTAGAACGACATGGCGTCGATCGCGAGCTGGCGGTAGGCCTTCGGGTCGAGGTCGAACGGCAGGCTGGCCTTGCCGTCGACCTCCAGGGTGTACGTGCTGCCGCTGCCCTTGTAGGAGCTGAAGTCGACGGTGTGGGTGTTCTGGCCGGAGCTGGGGTCCATACCGTGCGGGGTGGTCTTGCCGGAGGCGACGACGGCGCCGGCCTTGTCCTTGAGCTGCCACGACAGCGGGGTGCTCGAGTCGCTGACGACGGTGGCCTGCTTCGGGCCGTTGGGCAGGTAACCCACCTGGTTGACCCGCACCGGGGTGTCGGGGATGTGGTCAGGGGTGGCGGGGAACGCGTAGGCGGCGTCGGCTCCACCGGAGCCGACGCCGGGCAGGCCGCCGTCCTTGGAGGCGAACGCGATCGGCAGGGCGACGGCGGGGACCGCCACGATCGCCGCGATGGCAGCGAGTTTGGCCTTGTTGGACAGGGTCGGCAGGCGCACCGGCTCTCCTTCTCGGTCGGGTTTGCAGCACCCGCGTCACCGTTCCTCCAGGGGGGAGAAATTGGGTGATCAGCGGCGTGTCCGGGCGAACCTACCGAGCGACATGCCGGCCGAATTGGACAAAACGGTTGCACTGTGACCCAGGCCACTCAGCACTGCGGCGGTTGGCACATCACCTCCTCCAAACGCATGAGACGTTCTGCTCATCCGCCCAGCTCAATGGCTCTACAACGTGTGTATACAACGTAGGTATACACATGGTGTACAGTCGCCCCCATGTCCATCGGTCAAGCGTTTCTGGGGCTGCTCGAGTCCCAGCCCCGCCACGGTTACGACCTGAAGCGGGCCTACGACGAGCGGTTCGGCAGCGACCGCCCCCTCGCCTACGGGCAGGTCTACTCGACCCTGTCCCGGCTGCTGAAGCATGGCCTGGTCACCGTCGACAGCGTCGAGCCCGGCGAGGGCCCCGACCGCAAGCGCTACGCGATCACCCAGGCCGGCGTCACGGACGTCGAGCAGTGGCTCGCCTCGCCGGAGAAGCCCGAGCCGTACCTGCAGAACACCCTCTACATGAAGGTGATCCTCGCGCTGCTGACCGGCCGCCCCGCCGCCGAGCTGCTGGACACGCAGCGGGCCGAGCACCTGCGCCTCATGCGCGAGCTGACCCGCCGCAAGACCGGCGGTGACCTCGCCGACCAGCTGATCTGCGACCACGCCCTGTTCCACCTGGAGGCCGACCTGCGCTGGCTGGAGCTCACCGCCGCCCGCCTCGACGACCTGGCCCGGAAGGTGCGTGCCTGATGCTCTCCGCCGTGTCCCTGACGAAGTCGTTCGGATCCACACAGGCCTTGTCGGGCGCCTCCATGTCGGTCGCGGCCGGTGAGGTCGTCGCCGTGATGGGGCCGTCCGGCTCCGGCAAGTCGACCCTGCTGCACTGCCTCGCCGGGATCGTCCGCCCCGACGGCGGGCAGGTCCTCTACCGCGACCAGGAGCTGTCGGCGATGTCCGACGCCCGGCGCAGCGCGCTGCGGCGCGGCGAGTTCGGCTTCGTGTTCCAGTTCGGCCAGCTGGTGCCCGAGCTGACCTGCCTGGAGAACGTGGCGCTGCCGCTGCGCCTGTCCGGCCACCGGCGCAAGGACGCCCAGCGGCGCGCCGCCGGGTGGCTGGAGCGCCTGGAGATCACCGACGTGGCCGGCAAGCGGCCCGGCGAGGTGTCCGGCGGCCAGGGGCAGCGCGTCGCCGTCGCCCGGGCGCTCGTCACCGGCGCGCGGGTCGTCTTCGCCGACGAGCCGACCGGCGCCCTGGACTCCCTCAACGGCGAGCGGGTCATGCGCCTGTTCACCGAGGCGGCGCGGGACACCGGCGCCGCCGTCGTGCTCGTGACGCACGAGGCCCGCGTCGCCGCCTACGCCGACCGCGAGATCGTCGTCCGCGACGGCAAGGCCCTCGACCTGGCGAGGCAGTCATGATCGCGGTGTACGGCGGGGTGGCGGCATGAGTGGTCCGGAGCGCAGCGGAGGAGCCGCGAATCAGTGTTGCAGCGTTGGCTCAGGCCGACGCCGGAGCGTAGCGGAGGTGGCGGCATGAGTGCCATCGACACGCCGTCCGTGGCGCTCGGCGGCGGCGGCCGGCACGCGCCGGAGGGCGGTCCCGTGCGGGCCGGCCGGCTGCGGCGCTGGGCGACGGAGATCGGCCTCGGGGTCCGGCTCGCGCTCAGCGGCGGCCGGGAGGGACTGCTGCGCACCGCGCTCACCGCCGTCGGCGTCGGCCTCGGCGTCGCGGTGCTGCTGCTGTCGGTGTCCATCCCGACGATGCTCGACGCGCGCAGCGACCGCACCGCCGCCCGCGACGACGACCGGTACGGTGGCGACGAGGTGCCGGCCGGGGACACGACCGTGCTGACGCTGAACCTCGCGACCTCATTCCACGGCAAGAACGTCCGTGGCCGGCTCGTCCGTGCCGACGGCGCCCACCCGGTGCTGCCGCCCGGCGTGCAGGCGATGCCGGCGCCCGGCACGATGCTCGTGTCGCCGGCGCTGCGGGACCTGCTGGCCTCCTCCGACGGCGCGCTGCTGCGCGACCGGATGCCCGGCACCGTGGCGGGCACGATCGGCAAGGCCGGTCTCTCCGGGCCGAGCGAGCTGGTGTTCTACGCCGTGCGCGGCGACCTGGCGCTCGGCCAGCCGCAGGTCCAGCGCATCGACTCGTACGGCAGCCGCAGCGTGCACCGTCCGCTGGACCCGTTCCTGCTCATGCTGGTCGTGGTCATCTTCGTGGTGCTGCTCATGCCGGTGGCGATGTTCGTGGCCGCCGCCACCCGCTTCGGCGGCGAGCAGCGCGACCGCAGGCTCGCCGCCGTCCGGCTCGTCGGCGCCGACGGTGCCATGACCCGCCGGATCGCCGGCGGCGAGGCGGTGATCAGCGCGACCCTCGGCCTGCTCGCCGGCGGCGCCTTCTTCCTCGCCGGCCGGCAGTTCGTCGAGGTGTTCGAGATCGCCGACCTCAGCGTGTACGGCTCCGACGTACACCCGCCGCTGCCGCTGCTCGCACTGCTCGTCGTGGCCGTCCCGGTGGCCGCGCTGGCGATGACCCTCGTGGCGATGCGCCGGGTGGTCGTCGAACCGCTCGGCGTCGTGCGCCGCGCCACCTCCCGCACCCACCGGCGCCTGTGGTGGCGGGTGCTCGTCCCGCTCGCCGGTGCCGGCCTGCTTGCGCCGCTGACCGGCAAGCACGGCGAGTTCAACCCGTGGCAGGCGGTCGGCGGGGTGTCGCTGCTGCTGCTCGGCGTGGCGCTGCTGCTGCCGTGGGTCTTCGACCGGCTGGTCGGCCGCCTCGGCGCCGGCGGGAGCGTGTCGTGGCAGATGGCGGTGCGCCGCCTGCAACTGTCCGGCGGCAGCTCCGTGCGGGCCGTCGGCGCCATCGCGGTCGCGGCGGCCGGCACGATCGCGCTGCAGATGCTCTTCGCCGCAGCCGAGTCCGAGTTCACCATCAACACCGGGCAGGACCCGACCCGTGCGCAGGCGGTCACGCTGCTCACCGTGTCCCCGATCACGACGGCCAAGGACGCCGCCGGGATCGACACGAAGCTGCGGGCCGCCGGAGTGACGTCGGTCCGCACGTACAGGAGGGACATCGCCTCCATCAGCGACGACGACTTCGTGGGAGTGCGGGTCGGCGACTGCGACGTGCTGCGCGAGATGGCCGCGCTGGAGAGCTGCGCGGACGGCGACGTGTTCGTGCTGGACCGTCCCGACCTCATCGGCGGGACCGTGCGCATGGGCGACCCGTCCGCCACCCCGCAAGGTCCACAGTGGACCGTGCCGGCGACGGCGCACCGGGCGCAGGCCCGCAAGGACCCGTGGGGCCAGGACGTCGAGGGCATCCTCGTCACGCCCGCCGCCGCGCCGGCCGCCCGCGCGGAGCCCACCTTCGAGTCCTACGTCCACCTGGACCCGGCCGCCGGCCTGGACGCCGAGGAGCGGCTGCGCAACGCGGCGATGGCCATCAGCCCGGCCATGGACGTGTCGATCCTGCGCTCGAAGGTGCGCGACAGCACGTTCATGAGCATCCGCCGCGGCCTGTTCGCCGGATCGGCCGTCACCCTCCTGCTCGTCGGGCTGAGCCTGCTCGTCGGCACGATCGAGCAGCTGCGCGAGCGGCGGCGCACCCTGGCCGCGCTGGTCGCCTTCGGCGCCCGCCGCTCCACGCTGGGCTGGTCGATCCTCTGGCAGACCCTGTTCCCGGTCGTCCTGGGCCTGGTGCTGGCGAGCGGCCTCGGCCTGGGCCTGGGCGCCATGCTCCTGGCCACCGTCGACGTGCCCTTCCACGCCGACGTGACCGGCATCGCGATCGTGTGCGGCATCGCCGGCGGGGTGGTCCTCCTCGTCACCACCGCGAGCCTGCCCGCACTGTGGCGCCTCATGCGCCCCGATGGGCTGCGCTTCGAGTAGCGGCGTTTTTGTCGTACCCCGGGGCTAGCGTGTCGGTCATGGAGTTGCGGGAGTGGTGGGGCCTGATCGAGGCGGCGAGGGCGGCGTGCGGGTCGTCGGCGGGGGATCGTGACTCGGCCGACGACCCGCTGCCGGATGAGGTGCTGTCCCGGGTCGCGGCCCTGCCACCCGTGTCGATCGTCGCGTTCGGGCGCTGCTTCTCGGCGGTGTTCGACGCGGCGTATCTGGCCCCGCTGTGGGCCGCCGCCTATCTCATCGAGGGCGGCTGCGGCGACGACGGCTTCATGGACTTCCGGGCCGGCCTGATGTTGCAGGGCCGGTCCGCGTTCGACGCCGCCGTCGCCGACCCCGACTCCCTCGCCGACCTGCCGGTGGTCCAGCGCATGGCGACCACCGGCAAGGGCTGGCTCGGCTGCGAGGCGATGCTGTATGTGGGCCGCACGGCGTACACCCGCAGCACCGGCTCCCCGTCCGGCTACGACGAGGCCTTAGCCACCGCGCCGCCGACCCGCCCGTCACCGGCCCGCGGCGAGCGGTGGGACCTCGAGGACGACGAGCAGATGCGGCTGCACCTGCCCCGGCTGGCCGCCTTGTTCCTTTCCTGACCGCCGTTCCTGCCCGCTTTCCTTCCTGACTGCCGCTCCTGACTGCCGCGCCGCCCGGGCGCCGGCAACGCCGCGCACACGGTCGCGTGCGCTGCGCCTTCGAGCTCGTTTCGGAGTGACTCGGCTTCGCGGTCGGACCGGAGTGCCGCGGAACGCGTTGCCGACGGCGTTCGACACCTCCGGCGCTGCCTGCTGGCGGCGGTTGGGCGTTACCTGCTGGCGGCGGTTGGGCGTTACCTGCTGGCGGCGATTGCAGGAGCGGCACGAGGCCGGCGTCTGGCAGCAGCCGCACGAACTGATCTGGCCGAGCTGCGTGCCGCCGAGCGGCTGGACCTGTCCGCGGCAGCCCTCGTTTCCTCGCCGGCGTGCTCGCCGATCCGGGGCTGGGCCCTCGCATCCGCGTGCGCTCAACGAGGGCAGCACACCGGCCAGAGCCCGACCGACCGGGGCAAGTCGGGCAGCGAGTGCCACCTGATCCCGGATGCGGGCTGGTGTCCGGCTCGCCGTGGCGCTGACCGGTGGTCACCGCAACGGCTTTACCCGGCTGCTGCCGCTGCTTGACGCGGTCCCATAGCTCTGCGGTGTGCGTGGCTGGTCCGGGCACCGGCCGTGCCGCATCCACGCCGACCGTGGTCACGGCTACGACAAGTGCCGTTGCCTGGCCCGAGCCCGGTCGAGTGGGGCAAGCTGGGCAGCGAGCACCATCTGATCACCGACGTGGCGGGTGTCCCGTTTGCTGCGGCGTCTCCCGGCTGCTGTCGCTGCTCGATGCGGTTCCACAGCTCCGTGGTGTGTGCGGCTGGCCCGGGCACCGGCCGTGCTGCATTCACGCCGGCCGCGGCCACGGCCACGACGAGTGCCGTTGCCTGGTCCGAGCCCGGTCGTCGGGGCAACCTGAGGCAGCGAGCGCCGCCTGGTCACCCCGGTCGCGGCTCCGGACTTGGGCGGGCGAGGCGTCGGCGACCTGCTGTGTGGACTTGGGGGCGGGCGTGGTGCGGTTGGAGCTGGCCGTGCTGGCTGATTCTGCTTTTCTTCCTGTTGCGGCGGGCGGTTGGTGTCGTCGGGGTTGGGTGGGGTGCGGGCGTGGTTTCTTGCGTGGGGGCGGTCGTGCATCATCAGCCGATGGCGGAAGGTGAGTTGCTGATCGAGGTGGGCATTGAGCCCGAGTACAGCCAGATCAGGCTGTCCGTGACCGGTGGGGATGACGGCGTGCCGGAGTGGGGTGGTGGACCGCACACGGTGGTGTCGGGGCTGGGCGGGATGCTGGTCGCGACCTGGAGTGATGATTGCGGGGCGGTGACCGTCCGTGTGTATGACGGGCGGCCCCTGCTCGATGGCTGGAGGCTGGTGCACACGGGACGTCTCGAGGTTGGTCCGGCAGGGCTTGATGTGGGTATGACGGTCAGTGCCGTTGACCACTGGGTTCCGGTGGCCGAAGGGTTGGTGGAGGTTGAGGTGTGGGTTCGTGATCCGGCCGGGCCGGGCGAGGTCACGTTTGTCTTGACGCGGTGACGGCCGGCTGCGGGGTGCCGGGGGTTGGCATACGGTGTTGGTATGGCGGGGTTTGAGGATGCTGCGCGGGGTGTGTTGGACTTGGGGCGGTATGTGGTGCTGGGCACCGCGGACGCGGGTGGGAAGCCGTGGGTGTCGCCGGTCTTCTACACGATGAACGGGTATCGGGAGCTTGTCTGGCTGTCGTCGCCGGAGACGTTGCACTCGCGGAACCTGGCGGGGCGGCCCGAGGTGAGCATGGTGGTGTTCGACTCGCGGGTGGAGGTGGGTGGGGCGTTCGCCGTGTACATGAGTGGGGTGGCGGAGGAGGTCACCGGGGAGGCCGTGGCGGAGGTCGCGGCGGCGTATGGGGCGGCGGCGGTGCCGAAGGGTGGGCGGCTGGTCAGGATCGAAGAGGTCACCGGTGACGGGATCTACCGGATGTACCGGGCGGCGATCCGTGAGCACTGGGTGCTCGACCCCGACAGTCGGCCCGACGGGCGGGCCGTCGTCACGTTGTAACGCCCGCGAAGCAGCGTCAGGGGGGCGGGATGCGGGCGAGGATCTCGTCGACCGGGGCGGCCGGGTCGGTGATGGGGAACTGCACCTCGCGGATCACGCCCGCGGGGTCGGCGAGCAGGGTGAGTCGCTTGAGGCGGTCGACGCCCGCGGCGCGGAAGGTCGGCAGGAGCAGGCCGGCGGTCAGCCTGAGGTCCTGGTCCGACAGCAGCGGGAACGGCAGGCGGGCGTGGGCGGCGAACGCGGCCAGCTGGTCGGGGCGCTGGGTGCTCACGCCGTGCACCGCGACGCCCTTCGCCAGGAACGCCGGGTGGCGGTCGGCGTAGGTCAGCGACTCCAGGGTGCAGCCGGGCGCGCCGGGGATGTTGCCCCACCCTGGCGGGTAGCCGTGGGCGTCCGGGGCGAAGGCGCCGGGGAAGCAGTACAGCAGCATCCACGAGACCGGGGTGCCGAGGTCGACCGGGGTGCCGTCGTGTGCGGTGAGCGTGACTGCGGGCAGGCGGCGGCCGGTCAGGGCGTGCACCCTGCGCACCTCGCCGGAGCCGAAGCCGGAGCCGGAGCCGGAAGCAGAGCCGGAGCCGGAAGCCGAAGCGGAGTCGGAAGTGGAGTCGGGGGCAGAGGCGGCGGTCGCGGTCAGGGCGCCTGAGCCCATGACGTGGCGGGTGCCCCAGTCCTGCAGGGCGATCAGCACGGGCAGCAGCCCTTCGCCCTTCGCGGTGAGCAGGTAGTCGTAGCGCGGCGGGTGCGCCGAATACTGCCGCCGGTGCAGCACGCCGTGCTCGACGAGCCGGGCGAGGCGCTCGGTGAGGGCGCGGCGGCTCACGCCGAGGGCGCGCTGCAGTGCGTCGAAGCGGGTCGTGCCGCCGGCGATGTCCCGCACGATCAGGAACGTCCACCCGTCGCCCATCACGCCCAGCGCCTGGCTGATGCCGCAGTCGGCGTCGGCGAGGGCAGCGCGGTCCATGCCTACCGACTATAGTGCGTTCCATTATGGAACTCACCACGCCACGCAAAGAGACGCTGTTCTGGACCTGGTGGGCGGCCGGGACCACCAGCAGCGTCGGGTCGGCGGTCGGGGCGGTCGCGCTGCCGCTGACGGCGCTGACGGTGCTCGACGCCGGGCCGTTCGAGATGGGGCTGATCGCGGCGGCGAGCTATCTCGCGTGGCTGGTCATCGGGCTGCCGGCCGGGGTGTTCGTGCAGCGGCTGCCGCTGCGCGGGGTGCAGGTCGGCGCGGACCTCGCCCGGGCCGCCGCCGTCGGGTCGGTGCCGCTCGCCTGGTGGTGGGGGTGGCTGAGCGTGCCGCAGCTGGTCGCGGTGGCGCTCGTCGTGAGCTTCGCCAACGTCATCTTCGACGTGGCCAACGCGACCTTCCTGCCGGAGATCGTCGAGCGGGAGCGGCTGCAGGCCCGCAACAGCCTCGTGTCGGCCACGCACGCCGCCACCCAGCTGGGCGGGCCGTCCGTCGGTGGGTTCTGCGTCCAACTGTTCGGTCCCGTCGCCACGGTACTGGTGGACACCGCCAGCTTCGTCGTCTCCGCCGCGCTGCTGCGGACCCTGCCGGTTCGGGGCGGCAGGGTCCGTGCCGGGGCGGGGCCGGCCTGGGGGCTGATCCGGGAAGGATGGTGGTTCGTGGTCCGGCATCCGGTGATGGGCCCCGGCATGTGGACCGCGACCGCCGTCAACTTCGTCTGCGGTGCGCAGCTGGCCGTGTACCCGCTGTACCTGGTGCGCGAGCTGCACGCCCCCGCCGGGCTGGTCGGCCTGCTGCTCGCCGCGGAGGGCGTCGGGTCCCTCGTCGGCGCGGCGCTGACGGCGCGGATCACGGGCCGGCTCGGATCCGCCCGGGCCCTGCTCTGGGCCGGGTTCGCGGCGGTCGCCGGCGCGGCCCTCGTGCCGGCCGGAGCCGGCTGGCCGGCGTTCGTGGCGTTCGCCGCCGGCAACGTGCTGTTCGCCGGCGGGGTGGTCGTGCTGAGCGTCACGACCCGGACCTACCGCCAGATCGCCAGCCCGCCGGAGCTGCTGCCGCGGGTCATGGCCACGGTACGGTTCGTGTCCTGGGGCGCGATTCCCGTCGGCGGCCTCGTCGCGGGTGCCCTGGCCGGCGCGCTGGACGGGCGCGCGACGCTGTGGCTGTTCGCCGCGGCGACCCTGGCCGCCCCGCTCGCGCTGGTCCTGTCGCCCGTCCGGCGGCTGCGCGACCTGACCGACTTCCAAGAGGCGCCGCGCGCCGACGACCTCCAAGAGGCGCCGCGCGACGGCGACTTCCAAGGCGCGCCGCGCGACGGCGGCGAGCTCGTTCACAGCTCGGACGGTGTCGATGTGGGGCACGTGTAACGGGGCGGCGATGAACGGCGTGACGTGCGTGTAACGCGCTCTCCTTAGGCTGCCCGCAGCGTCACGGTCGACGCGACGGTGTCGGCCGGGCGGAGGGATGTGGTTGTGGTAGCACTCGGCACGCAGGTCAGGACGGTGTGTTCGTACTGTGGCGTCGGCTGCGGGATGGTGCTGGACATCCAGACCGGGCCGGACGGCCGGCGGAGCGCGCTGAAGGCGGCCGGCGACAAGGAGCACCCGGCCAACCGCGGGCGGTTGTGCACCAAGGGGGCGACGAGCGCCGACATGCTCGCGGCGCCCGGGCGGCTCGGCACGGCGAAGGTCCGCCGGGAGCGCGGCGCCGCGCCGCAGGACGCCGACCTCGACGCCACGATCACCGAGACCGCACGGCGGCTGCGGGCGATCATCGACGAGCACGGGCCGGACGCGGTCGCGCTGTACGTGTCCGGGCAGATGACCCTCGAGGCGCAGTACCTCGCGAACAAGCTGGCGAAGGGCTTCGTCGGCACGAACCAGATCGAGTCGAACTCGCGGCTGTGCATGGCGAGCGCCGGCAGCGGCTACAAGCTGTCGCTGGGCTCGGACGGGCCGCCCGGCTCGTACGACGACCTCGACCACGCCGACGTGTTCCTCGTCATCGGCGCGAACATGGCCGACTGCCACCCGATCCTGTTCCTGCGGATGCTCGACCGCATGAAGGCCGGCGCGAAGCTCATCGTGGTCGACCCGCGGCGCACGGCCACGGCCGACAAGGCCGACCTGTTCCTGCAGGTCAACCCCGGCACCGACCTCGCGCTGCTGAACGGGCTGCTGCACCTGCTCGTCGAGGCCGGCCACACCGACGAGGAGTTCATCGAGTCGCACACGGAGGGCTGGGACGCCATGCCCGCCTTCCTGGCCGACTACCCGACCGCCATCGTGTCCGAAATAACCGGCATTTCCGAAAAATCGTTGCGTGAGGCCGCGGCGCTCATCGGTACCGCGAAGAACTGGGTCAGCTGCTGGACGATGGGGCTGAACCAGTCCACGCACGGCACCTGGAACACGAACGCCCTGGTCAACCTCCACCTTGCCACCGGGGCGATCTGCCGCACCGGCAGCGGGCCGCTGTCGCTCACCGGCCAGCCCAACGCCATGGGCGGCCGCGAGATGGGGTACATGGGCCCCGGCCTGCCCGGGCAGCGCTCCGTGCTCGCCGAGCAGGACCGCGCGTTCGCCGAGGACCAGTGGGGGCTGCCGCGCGGCACCATCCGCACCGAGGTCGGCACCGGCACCGTCGACATGTTCCAGCGGATGGCCGACGGCGAGATCAAGGCCTGCTGGATCATCTGCACCAACCCCGTCGCGTCCGTGGGCAACCGCCGCACCGTCATCGAGGGCCTCGAGGCCGCCGAGCTGGTCATCACGCAGGACGTGTACGGCGACACCGAGACCAACGCGTACGCCGACGTGATCCTCCCCGCGACGATCTGGGGCGAGACCGACGGCATCATGATCAATTCCGAGCGGAACCTGACGCTCGTGCACCCCGCCGTGACCCCGCCCGGCGACGCCCTGCCCGACTGGCAGCTGATCGCCCGCATCGCGACGGAGCTGGGATACGGCGCCGCCTTCGACTACGGCAGCGCCGAGGAGATCTTCACCGAGCTGCGGGCGTTCTGGAACCCGGCCACCGGGTACGACCTGCGCGGCGTCAGCTATGACCGGCTCCGCGACGGCCCGGTGCAGTGGCCCGCGCCGCCGGGGGCGGGGGACCGCAACCCGATCCGCTACCTCAACGACGGCGTCAGCCAGCACCTGTACGAGCGGCCCGACGGCTCACGGCCGCGACTGGCGTTCGCGACGCCGAGCCGCCGCGCGGTCTTCTTCGCGCGGCCGCACCTGCCGGCGGCGGAGCTGCCCGACGACGACTACCCGTTCCTGCTCAACACGGGCCGCGTGCAGCACCAGTGGCACACGCTGACGAAGACCGGCCGGGTCGGCAAGCTCAACAAGCTCAACCCCGGCCCGTTCGTGGAGCTGAACCCGGCCGACGCCGCGCGCCTCGGGATCGCCGACGGCGACCGGGTCGAGGTCGCGTCCCGCCGCGGCCGCGCGGTGCTGCCCGCCGTCGTGACGGACCGGGTGATGCCGGGCGGCTGCTTCGCGCCGTTCCACTGGAACGACCTGTTCGGCGAGTACCTCAGCGTCAACGCCGTCACGAACGACGCCGTCGACCCGATCTCGTTCCAGCCGGAGCTGAAGGTCTGCGCCGTGTCCCTGGCCAGGGTCGCGGACCTGCCCGCGGACGAGCCGGGCCTGCGCGAGATGCTGGGTCTTCCGCCGGTACAGCCGCAGCTCACCGACAATGAGAAGCGGTATCTGGCCGGATTCCTGGACGCGCTCGTCGCCGCCCCGCCGGATCACACGACCGTGCCCGTCCTCCCGGCGTCGGCGCCGATCCTGCCCGAGCGGGCCCTGTGGGTGAACGGGCTGCTCGCCGGGCGGTACTCGCGGGTGCCGACGGCCGCGCCGGTCGTGGTGGCCGCGCCCGAGGAGCCGGCCGGCCCGGCGGTCCACGTGCTGTGGGCGTCGCAGACCGGCAACGCCGAGGACTTCGCCGGCGTCGTCGGCCGGCGGCTCGCCGACGCGGGCTGGCGGGCGAGCGTGCGCAGCATGGCCGACGTCGGCGTCGACACCCTGGCCGGGCCGGCGGACCTGCTCATCATCACCAGCACGTTCGGCGACGGGGACGCGCCCGACAACGGCGCCGCGTTCTGGCAGTCGCTCGGCGGGCCGGACACGCCGCGGCTCGACGACCGCCGGTACGCCGTGCTCGCGTTCGGCGACTCCAACTACGACGACTTCTGCGGCCACGGCCGGCGCCTCGACGCGCGGCTCAGCGAGCTCGGCGCGACCAGGCTCACCGCCCGCGTCGACTGCGAGCCGGACTACCAGCCGGCCGCCAGCGACTGGCTCGACCAGGTCATCGCCGCGCTGCGGGCCACGCCGGCCCGGCGGGCGGCGCCACCGGCGGTGCCGACCCGCAACCAGCCGGTGACGGCCCGGCTCACCGGCAACCGCCTGCTGAGCCTGCCCGGCTCGGCGAAGGAGGTGCGGCAGTTCACGTTCGAGTCCGAGGAAGGCGTCCTGCCGTACGAGGCCGGCGACTCCCTCGGCGTCTGGCCCGTCAACTGCCCGGACCTGGTCGACGAGTGGCTGAAGGTCACGGGCCTGCGCGCCGACGAGCCGGTCGAGGTCGCCCAGCACGGCACGCTGCCGCTCGCCGAGGCGCTGCACCGCCGCCTGGAGATCGCGAAGATCAGCCCGGACCTGCTGCGGTTCGTCGCCGAGCGCAGCACCGACCCGCACCTGAAGACCCTGCTGCGCCCCGACAACCAGGGCGAGCTGGCGAAGTGGACGTGGGGCCGCCAGGCGATCGACGTCATCGCCGAGTGGCCCGTCGACGCGACCGCGCAGGAGTGGGCGGGCGTGCTGAAGCGGCTCCAGCCGCGGCAGTACTCGATCTCCTCGACGCCGCTGCTCGACCCCACCCGGGTCAGCCTCACGGTGTCGGTGGTCCGCTTCGCGAACAGCCGCGGCCAGATCCGCAAGGGCGTCGCGTCGACGTTCCTCGCCGACCTGCCCGCCGACGGCGAGGTGCCGGTCTTCGTCCAGCGCGCCCCGCACTTCCGCCCACCGGCCGACCCTGCCACCCCCATGATCATGGTCGGCCCCGGTACCGGCGTCGCGCCGTTCCTCGGCTTCCTCCAGGAACGCCAGGCGCGCGGCGCCCGCGGCGCCAACTGGCTGTTCTTCGGCGAGCAGCGCCGCGGCACCGACTTCTACTACGCCGACGAGCTGCTCGCCCTGCGCGACACCGGCGTCCTCACCCGCCTGGACCTCGCGTTCTCCCGCGACCAGCGCAACAAGGTGTACGTGCAGGACCGCATGCGCGAGCACGGCGCCCACCTGTGGTCCTGGCTCCAGGACGGCGCCTGCTTCTACGTCTGCGGCGACGCCAGCCGCATGGCCAAGGACGTCGACCGGACCCTGCGCGAGATCGCCGTCGCCCACGGCCACCTGACCCCGGACGCGGCCGAGGCCTATGTGAAGCAGCTCGCCGCCGACAAGCGCTACGTCCGCGACGTCTACTGACGCATCCGCCGCGTCCGCACGGTGTGCGGATGGTCGGCCCCGAGGACCCTGGTCCTGTCGGCCAGCAGCGCGTCGAGATCCTGAGGCCGCCAATGTACGAGGTTCTCCCGCACCTGCATCGTGTCGGGATGATCCGCCCCGAGCACGCGCACATAGTCGGCGAGGACCGCATCGAGGCCCTCGACGGCCGCGCCCGGATCCCCGGCGAGCCCCCGCCAGTGCGCGAGATCCCGGCGGGTGTCGAGCGTGTCCGGGTGATCGGGCCCGGGCACCCGCTCCGCGTCGACGAGCAGCCGCGCACTCTCCTCCGCGGCCGCACGCGGGTCCCCGGCAAGCCCCCGCCAGTGCGCCAGGTTGTGCCTCGTGCTCAGGATCGTCGATTCTTCGATGTCGGGGGTCCGCATTAGAATGGAGAGGACCTCCGAGGTTTCGCGAGCGGCCCGGCCGGGGTCGCCGGCGTGTCCTCGCCAGTAGGCGAGGTTGCCCCTGGTCCGCAGCGTGTTCGGGTGTTCGGCACCGAGTGACCGGGCCTGGTCGGTCAAGAGCGACTGCTGCGCCGCGATGGCCCCGGCGAAGTCACCGGACTCGCCCTGCCAGTAGGCGGCCTCGTAGCGCGCCGTGAGGGTGGTGGGGTGCAGGTCGCCCAGTGCCGCAGCGGCCAGTGATACCCGCACGGCGGAAACCGCCCATGCGTCCTTCGCATACCCGAGCTCGCCGAGCATGCTGTTGATGTGCGCCGTCAGTGGGTGCAGTGCCCATGCGGCCGTGTCCAGTCCGTCGGCTGCCGTGTCGTGTCGCATCAAGGCCGCGCAGTGTCGCGTCCAGACGCTGCCGTTGGCGAGGAACGCATTGCCCGACGGACGTGACCTGGCGGCATCCGGCCATGCCTCCAGCAGTGCATCGCCGCAGGTCATCAGCAGGTCCAGCAATGCGACCGACGTCAACGATTCTAACGCAGAGCGCTGGGCCAGGGCATGCATCCGCACCGATCGGAGTGGGTCGGTTGCGTTGTGTGAGACCAGGCTGAGGCGGTGCAGGTTGCGGAGGGTCTTGCGGGCGTCGGCCGGGGTGCTGCCGAGGTGGGCGCAGGCCGCGGGGCGGTCAGCACCGCCTCCGGGATGCCGTTGGGGTCCAGGGTTGCTGCCAGGAGCAGCATCGGGCGGGCCAGGCCCGTCGGGGCGAGGGCGTCGGCGCGGTCGGCGGCCAGGGACCAGGTGGCCGCGAGTTCGTGGTCGTAGTCGTCGCCGGTCGCGTTCGGGAACAGGTCGGCCAGGCGGCTGGTCCGGTCGGCGAACAGGGCGCGGTACTCGGCGCAGGTCAGGGCGTCGTCGACGATCAGGGCGGCGGCCTGGGCGAGGGCCAGGGGCAGGTGGCCGAGGTCCGCCGCCAGGGTCGCGGCGTCGGGGTCGGCCCGGTCCAGCTTGGCCGTCAGGTAGGCGGCCGACTCCGCCGGGGTGAAGACGCCGACGTCGATGACGGTGCCGCGGGAGCGCAGGGCCGCGTCGCGGCGGCGGGTGGTCAGCACGAGGCGGCCGGTCGGGCCGGCGGGCCACAGGCCGCGCAGGTCGGCGGGGTCGGCGGGGTCGGCGACGTCGTCCAGGACCACGATCCAGGTCTTGTCGGTGTTGGCGAGCCAGGTCAGGAAGGCGGCGGCGGCGCGCTCCACGTCGCCGGTGGCGAGGCGGAGGGCGCCGGCGGCGTCCGCGTAGCCGGTCAGCGTCGCGGTGCGCGAGGATGCCGTGACCCAGACCGCGAGGTCGGTGCCGTCGGCGCGGGCCTGCTCGAACAGCGCGGCGGCGAGCTGGGTCTTTCCCGTGCCGCCGTCGCCCACCAGTACCGGCGAAGAAACGGCGACGAGGGCACCTCTGGGCTGGAAGGCGTCGGCGCGCAGCGGGGCGCGGCCCACGAGCAGCGGCCAGGCGAGCGGCGGCGGGGCGGCCGCGTAATGGTTGATCTGTGTGTTGTGTGAGCCGGCTTGCAGGCCCTTGACGTCCACCGTCCCATCGTCGCATTCACCTATAGAGGCTGTGTCTGAACCTGCCAGCGCAGTAGCGGCGGCCGCCCAGAACGCCACCACCGCCGCGCGATCATCGATGCGATCTTCTACCTGGTCGACAACGGCGTGAAATGGCGGGCCCTGCCCACGGACTTCCCGCCCTGGCGGACCGTTTACGGCTTCCTCGCCCGCTGGTCCGACGACCTCACCACCATCGAACTGGCGAACCAGCTCCGCACCGAGCTACGCGTGGCACACGGCCGCAACCCCACCCGACCGCCGGCTGCATCGACGCCCAATCCGTCCACGACATCTCAGGCTCCCGCCGCTGGCCACCAACGACTCGCACTATGTCGCGGAGGACCAGGCGGCCGCGCACGACGCGCTGCTGTGCGTCGGCACCGGCAAACAGCTGGCCGACACCGACCGGTTCCGGTTCGGCGGTAGCGGCTACTACCTGAAGTCCGCCGAGCAGATGCGCGCGCTCTGGGACGACGAAGTCCCCGGCGCGTGCGACAACACGCTGCTGGTAGCCGAGCGGGTCGAAGCCTACGACGAGATCTTCGCCCACCGCGACCTGACGCCACGCTTCCCGGTGCCCGAGGGCGAGACCGAGTCCAGCTGGCTGCGCGCCGAGACCTTGCGCGGGGCGCGCCGACGATACGGCGACGCACCGTCGCCGGAGGTGCTCGCACGGATCGACCACGAGCTGTCGGTGATCGACACGATGGGCTTTCCCGGCTACTTCCTCGTGGTGGCCGACATCTGCCAGTACGCCCGGGACCAGGGCATCGGGCTGGGACCCGGCCGCGGCTCGGCGACCGGCTCGATCGTCGCCTACTGCACCGGGATCACCCAGCTCGACCCGATCGAGCACAAGCTGCTCTTCGAACGGTTCCTCAACCCCGAGCGGATCTCCATGCCGGACGTCGACCTGGACTTCGACGACCGCCGGCGCGACGAGATGATCGCGTATGTCACCCGGCGCTACGGCGAGGACCGGGTGTGCCAGATCGTCACGTTTGGCACTATCAAGGCCAAGGCAGCGGTGAAGGATACCTGCCGGGTGCTGGGCCTGCCGTACGCGCTGGGCGACCGCATCACCAAGGCGTTCCCGCCGGCCGCCGGCGGCAAGGAGATTCCGCTCGCGGCAATCCACGACAGCGGCCATTCCCGCCACGGCGAGGCCGCCGAACTGCGGCGCATGTACGAACAGGAGCCGGACGTCCGCCTGGTGCTGGACAACGCGGCCGGCCTGGAGGGGCTCACCCGGGGCACCGGCATCCACGCGGCCGGGGTGATCCTCTCAGCAGCGCGTCCTGCTGCGACTGATGCAGCCCACCGCAAGAGCCTGGTCGCCGTCCACGAGCACGCGATCGACGCGGTCATCGGCGTGAAACGCAGCCAGGCCATGGGCCAAGACTCCCTCTTCGGCGACCTGGGCGGCGCCGAATTCGCGGTGACCGTACCGGAGGGCGAGTGGGACCGATCCACCCTGCTCGCGTACGAGCGGGAGATGCTCGGCCTCTTCGTCTCCGGTCACCCCCTCGACGGCGCCGAACACGTGCTCCGCCAGCACCGCGACATCGGCCTGGCCGACCTGCTCACCTCCGGCCGGACCGAAGGCCTGGTCCAGGTGAGCGGCATCATCGCCGACCTGCAACGCAAGATCACCAGGCAGGGGCACGCGTGGGCGGTGCTCACCCTCGAGGACCACGACGCAGCGATGGAATGCCTGGCCTTTCCCAAGACGTACGAACGGTGCGAAGCGACACTCGCGCAGGACCGAGTGGTCAGCGTCCGGGGAAGGATCAACGTCCGCGACGAGACGATGAGCATCCACGTCGAAGACGTGACGCCCCTCGACCTGACCGGCGACGACACACCGATCGTGCTGGCGCTACGCGACACCCAGGTGACGCCGCAGCTCGTCAACGAGCTCAAGCAGATCCTCACCCGCCACCACGGCACCGCCCCGGTACACGTCCGGCTGGCCTGCACCAGCGGGCGCACCCACCTGCTGGACCTGAAGGCATGCCGCGTAACGCCAGGCCCGGCACTGTACGGCGACCTCAAGGCACTACTTGGCACCGCCGCAATTGGCGCATAGACAACCGCCAGGCGGGTTGCTCACGACTGAGCCAACGGGCTGTCGCGAGCTGCCGGAATGGCGGACAGACGCGGCCAGCGTCGCTTGACCGCGGCCGGGTCGGTTGCCAGCAGCCCGGCCACCGGGCGGGGCGTCACCTGGCCGGCCAGCCGCAAGGCGGCTACCTCGGTCTGATACCTCTCAGCACAGTCCGGCGCGCTGGTAAGGCGCTTGACAATGGCAGGCACGCCAGCGAACTCCACCAGGCATACCTCAGAACGCGGACTGCTGGCCAGCCGGCGAATAAGAACGGGATCTCCCAACTCTTCGCGAATCGACTCCGATATCGGCAGTTCCGGATCACGCACCATCACCCGAGTGTTCAATGGCGCGACAATACGAACCACCCTGTGTCGCGCCACGACTCGTCGCACCGATTGTGAGCTGCGATTTTGTCGGGCGGTGCACGATTGGGTCGTGGTGTTCCGGCTGCTGTACCCGACTATGGTCCGGAGCTCCTGCTCACACCGCGACGCCGGGCAGTCACGGCGGACCGGTGGTGCCGCCCGGAATCACCAGGCCGGTCTCGTACGCGAGGACCACCAGCTGGATCCGGTCCCGGACGCCGAGCTTGGTGATGATCCGGCTGACGTGAGTCTTGGCGGTGAGCGGGCTCATCCGCAGGGCCTGCGCTGTCTCGGTGTTGCTCGCACCGGCGGCCACCATGGCCAGCACCTCACGCTCGCGACCAGTGAGCCCGGCCAGCCGTTGCGGCGCGGTTCGCGATGCCGCCGGGCGGCGCGTCAGCTCCGCGATCACGGTCCGCGTCACCGTCGGGCTGAGCAGCGCCTCACCCGCGGCGACCACGTGGACGGCCTGGCACAACTCCTCGCGGCTCAACCGTCTTCGACAGGAAGCCGCTGGCGCCGGACCGCAGCGCCTCGAAGATGTACTCGTCGATCTCAAACGTGGTCAGCACGATGACGCGGATCCCTGCGGTCTCCGGCCGCGGTGGCGCTCAGCCTCGGGTTCGTCGGGTTCGTCGGGCTCCCGCGTGATGGATCGGCATGGCCAAAACAGTACCGCGTCTTGCATTGTCACAATGCATTGCGACAGAGTGGACGGGTGATCTCCTTCGTCTGGACACACCTCCGGCGGCGCGCGTCGAGGTCGGTGGCGCTCCTGCTGGGTGTGCTCACCGCGACCACCGGCTTCACCGTGCTGACCGGCGCCACCGGCACGGCCCGGCTGGCGGTGACCGGCGCCGTTGACCGCAGCGCCCGTGCCGCCTACGAGATCCTGGTGCGGCCGAAAGGCACCCACACACCACTGGAGGACCAGCGCAGCCTGGTGCGGCCCAACTCGCTCAGCGGGATCTACGGCGGGCTCACCATGGACGACCTGGCCAAGGTGCGGGCCGTCCCCGGCATCGACGTCGCCGCGCCGATCGCGATGGCGGGTTACGCCAACGCCTCACTGGCCAGCGACGTCGACCTGACCGATCTGATCGACATGAGCCTCGACCGACAGGTCATCCGGCTCGACCGCACGTTTTTCGCCGACCGGCGCCTGAGCCGGGCACCGGGCCGGCCGATCTACGTCTACGTCACCAAGCACGGCGTCGGCTGGCCGAAGATCAACGGGTATGGCTCGCCGGGCGCCGCGTTCTCCGACGGCACTGTCGGCAAGCGCGAAGACTTTTGCGGCGGCTCGATCGCGGTGCTGGAGGAGGGCCAGCCGGTGTGCAACTGGCTCTTGGACGGCGTGGTGTCCAACCTCACGACCGACCAGCAGTGGACCGACCTGCGCACCGTGCGGCTGACCTGGGACGGCAGGTTCGAGACCGGCGACGTCGAGGGCGGCGTCACCGTCAATGACAGGCTGATGATGCGGCTGAGCTGGCATGTGCCGCTGCTGGTCGCCGGCGTCGACCCGGAGGCCGAGGACCGGCTCGCCGGGCTGCGCGGCGCGGTCACCGGCGGGCGGTTCCTGACGGCCGAGGACCGGCCGACGAGCCCTCAACCGCAGAACCTGTCGGTGCCGGTGCTCGCCACCGATCTGGCGTACGCCGACAACAGCGCCCAGGTCGCCGTCTCGCGGATCCCAGTCGGCACGCGGCCTGTCGGCGGCTCGGCCGGCGAGGCGATCGCGTGGCTCGACGCCCTGCCGCAGCACCCGGTGCTGACCACCCGTGACCTGCACGCCGAGGAGGCTTACCGCACGATGCTCGCCCGGCATATGCAGTACGCCGGCGGCCCGGGCCTGGAGCAGTTCGTGCAGGTCGGCGGAGTGCAGTATCAGCAGTTGCCGGACGGCACGCTGGCCGCGGTGACCACGGAGGCCAACCCGGAGGCCTTCCGCACCCCGACGATCTACGGCGACGTGGTGCCCTGGCAGATCAGCGACACCGCATTCCGCACCACAGAACAGATCGGCTGGACCTCGGACGAGATCTTCCACAGGACCCAGGTGGTCGGCACGTTCGACCCCCGGAAGCTGACCGGCTTCGACCCGCTGAGCCGGGTGCCGATGGAAACCTACGAGACACCACTGGCGACTGGCGCCGACCAGCGCGCCATGGATCTGCTGGGCAACCAGCCCCTGCGGCCCGACGGTAATCCGGCCGGCTACCTGTCTTCCCCGCCGATCCTGTTGACCAGTCTCGACGCGCTGACGACGGTGCTCGCAAAGACCTCGGCTCCCAACCGGACGGCGCCGATCAGCGCGATCCGGGTCCGCGTCGCCGGCGTCGAGGTCTTCACGCCGACCTCGCGGGAGCGGGTCCGAGTCGTCGCCGAGCAGATCGCGGCGACCACCGGGCTCGACGTCGACATCACCTACGGCTCGTCCCCGACGCCGCAGACGGTGACGCTGGCCGCCGGGCAGTTCGGGCGTCCCGAACTCCGGATCAGCGAGCCCTGGGTGCGCAAGGGCGTCGCCGCGACCATCATCAGCGCCGTCGACCGCAAGAGCGCGCTGCTGTTCGTGCTGGTACTCGTGGTCTGCGCGCTGTTTCTCGCCAACGCGGTCACCGCCGGGGTCCGGGACCGGCGCACCGAGCTTGCCGCGCTCGCTGCGCTCGGGTGGCGGGCCCGGTCGCTGTTCGGCGCGGTGCTGGGCGAGGTCGCGGCGATCGGGCTGCTGTCAGGACTCGGTTCGCTGGCGCTCGCATGGCCGCTCGGCGCCCTGCTCGACGTGCACATGACATGGGGCCAGACGCTGCTGGCGGTGCCAGTTGCGCTGGGCCTCGCCCTGCTGACCGGCTCGCTGCCCGCGCTCGGCGCGGCACGGGCCCACCCCGCCCGTGGCCTGCGCCCCGCGGTGGCGAACCCGCGCGCAGCCGGCCGGCCGCGCGGGGCGATCACGCTCGGACTGCTGAACCTGGCCCGCGTGCCGGGCCGCACGGCGCTCGGGGCGGCCGCGATCGCCATCGGCGTCACCGCGGCGACGTTGCTGGGCGCGATCACCTTCGCGTTCCACGGGGCGATCGTCGGCACGCTGCTCGGTGACGCGGTGTCGCTGCAGGTGCGTTCTGTCGACACAATCGCGGCGGTCGCGACCGTACTGCTGGGCGCGTTCGCCGTCGGCGACGTGCTGTATCTCAACATCCGCGACCGGTCGGCCGAGCTCGCCACCCTACGCGCGACCGGGTGGAGCGGCGGCGCGCTGTCCCGGCTCGTCATGGCCGAAGGGTTCGGCATCGGGTTGCTCGGCGGGCTGCTCGGCGCCGGACTGGGCGTCGGCGGCGCCGCCTGGCTGGTCGGCTCGGTGAGCACCGGGCTGGTCCTGACCGCAGTCCTCGCCGTGCTGACCGGCGCCCTGCTGGCAACCCTCGCCGCGCTGGTGCCCGCCGCACTGCTGCACCGTATGCCCACCGCTCGACTGCTGGCCGAGGAGTAATCGCACCATGTCCGTTCGGGCCGGCTCGTCGAGGTCGTGCCGCCAGTCGCTGATCCCGGCGAACGACGACGCGCCGGCCAGGACCGCGCCTCGCCGCTCGACTATGCAATCGCCCTGGTGGAACCCTCCTCGATAGCTTGACGTCATTACTACGTCGGCGATACTACGTCCTGCGTAGTAGTAGGAGGTGATTCCCGTGAGCCTTTCCGAGCTGGGCAGGTTCTCCGAGCCTGGGCTGCTTGTCCTGGTCAGCCTGGCGGACGGCCCGAAGTACGGCTATGCCATCCAGGAGGACATCGGCATGCTTATCGGCGACCGCCCCGGACCGGGCACGTTGTACGGGGCGATCAAGCGCCTGGAAGAGCGTGGGCTCATCGAGGCCCTGGCAGCCCAGGACAGACGCAAGCCGTATCAGCTCACTCCGGTGGGAAGGCAGATGCTCCAGGCAGAACTGGAGCGCACCAGGTCGGTGGCCGCAGTGGGCCTGCGTCGCCTGGCGGTGACCTGATGCGCCGGCTGCACGCGGCTGTGCTCGCGCTGGCGTTTGCGGCCGTTGACGCGTTTGTAGGAGTCGTAGCCGCTGGTGGCGGTGGGGACGATGCCTTCAGCTGATTCGTGGATGGATTGTGAGTCGATGCAGCCGGCGCTGGGTTGTGGGTTGCGGCCGAGCGCGACTCGGAGGTCGGCGCGGAGTTTGTCGGCGAGTTCGATTGTGGACAGGTTGTCCGACCAACGGGCGAACAGGCCGTAGACGGTGCGCCAGGGTGGGAAGTCGGCGGGTAGTGCCCGCCATTTGATGCCGTTGTCGACGAGGTAGAAGATCGCGTCGAGGACGGCGCGGCGGTGGTGGCGTTCGGGTCGGCCGCCGGTGGGGGTCTGGCAGGCCGGGGCGGGTAGGAACGGCTCAATGCGTTGCCACTGCACGTCGGTGAGGTCGGTCGGGTAGCGGCGGACTCGGGTGGCGCAGCTGCAGGTGCATGACACCGTGACGGGTGGTGGCTGCTCGGCGGCGTGCTGGACGGGCCGTGCCGGCAGGGCTGGGGGCAGTGTTCAATGACAAGGCGGACTCTTGGAGGGCAGCAGGTGTAGGAACCCATTGCCTACCAAGAGTCCGCCTTTGTCGATCTCCGCCACGCCGGTCCAGCCTGTAGCACAACCAGCCCGACGGGTTCAGAAACAGGCTCTATAGGGTGTGCCGATGCGCGAACGGGTCCTGGTTGTCGTGGCGGCGTGCGGGCTGCTCGCGGGGTGCGGCGGGGAGGCGGTGAAGGCGCCCGCGTCGGCGCTGCCGTCGGTGGTGGCCGTGGCGGAGGAGCTCGCCGTCGTCGCCGGCGGCGGAATCGCGGTGCCGGCGGCGAAGCAGCTCCCGGCGAGCGCCGCGATCGGCGGGCCCGACTACGCGGTGCGGCTCACCGAGGTCGGCACCGCCGATCACCTGGAGCCGACGGTCGTCACCCAGTTCGGCAAGATGCAGTCGGCGACCGGCGTGCCGCGCGACGCGAGCGGACCGATCGCCGCCGGGCAGGGCAAGGAGTTCGTGTTCGCGCGGTTGGCGGCGGTGCCGGGCCTGGAGACGCAGCCGTCCGCGGTGGTGAAGGCGCGGCTGCGGGTCGGCGACAAGGCGCGCCCGGTCGAGGGGATCGTGTCGCCGAACAGTGTGCTCGTCGCGCTCGTGCCCGCCGGGGCGCCGGTGACGCTCGTCGTGTCCGACGCCGACAAGGACCAGAGCATCGACCTGCGCACGGGTGCCGTCGGGCCGGGTGCCGTCGCCGCCTATCTGAAGCCGCGGCCGTACGGCCAGACGTCCTACAAGCTCCTCGGGCAGATCAGCGGCGAGCCGTCCCAGACCTCCGTGGAGATCGAGGTGTCGGCGGCGCTGGAGCCGTTCGACCACCGCCTGCAGGGCACGTGGGCGCCGGCCGGGCGCACGTGGCTGCGGGTGTGGGTGGAGGCGAAGCTCACCTCGATCGGTGTGCTGGACGGCACCGTCGACATGCGGCAGAGCCTGCAGCTGACGGCCAACGGCAAGGCGGTCACGGTCGAGGCGTCCAACGCCGACGTCGTGGGCGAGACCGTGCCCACCAACGGCTACACGATCCGCGACGAGGTGCGGATGGACGTCGCGGAGGGTTCGGTGCAGACGCTGACGTTCCGGTTCGAGCCCAAGGGCGCGCTGACCCGCGCCGGCAAGCCGGCCACGCTGAAGCTGAGCGGCAGCACCCAGCAGAAGATCACGCTCAAGTAGCGACGCCGGTCGGTGCGCGGTCCGTCATCCACTCGGTGAGCTGCGCGGCGGGGACGGGGCGGGCGAAGTGGTAGCCCTGGGCCGAGCGGTACCCCAGCGACCGCAGCTGCTCGGCCTGCTCCGGCGTCTCGACGCCCTCCGCGACGGCGTGCAGCCGCAGCGCCTGGGCGAGCTGGATGACGGCGGCGGCGACCGGTGGACGACCCTCCCCCGACGCAGGCGCGGGCGCCTGGGTGAAGGAGCGGTCGAGCTTGACCTCGTCGACCGGGCAGTCGTGCAGCAGCCGGAGGGTGGAGCTGCCGGTGCCGAAGTCGTCGAGCGAGATCCGCAGGCCCAGCGCGCGGAGCCGCTCGAGGGTCGCGGTCGCCGGCCCGAGGGTCAGGGCCATCGACTCGGTGATCTCCAGGACGATGCGGGCCGGGTCGACGGCGTGCAGCGTCAGGGTCTCGGCGACGAACCCGGCGTAGTCGGCCTCGCGCAGCTCGCGCGGGGACACGTTGATGTTGAGCACCGCCGGGGCGGCGGCGCCGTGCCGGGCGTCCCACGCCGCGAACTGCCGGCACGCGTCGGCGAACACGAACCGGCCGAGCGGCACGATCAGGCCGGTGCGTTCGGCGAGGGGGATGAACGCGTCGGGCGGCAGGACGCCGTGGACCGGGTGGTCCCAGCGGACCAGGGCCTCGGCGCCGACGAGCCGGCCGTCGTCGAGGGACACGATCGGCTGGTACACCAGGAAGCAGCGCCCACTGTCGATGGCTTCACGCAGCTGGGACGGGTGGTCGCCCGCACCGGTCTCGCCGCCCAGTTCCGACATCGCGCAGTCGTAGTGCAGGTAGGCGGTGCCGGTGAGCCGCTTCGCCGCGTACATGGCGATGTCGGCACGGCGCAGCAGCAGGCTCGGGTCGTCGCCGTCGCGCCCGTCGGCGATGCCGATGCTGGCGGAGATCGGCAGCTCGTGGCCGTTGACGACGGCGGGCGCCCGCAGCGCGTCGGCGAGCCGCTCCACGGCGAGGCTGGCGGCGGCCGGGTCGGCGCCGGGCAGCACCACGACGAACTCGTCGCCGCCGAGCCGGGCGACCGTGTCCGCGGCGCCGGCGCGACCCGCCAGGCGCCGGGCCACCTCGACCAGCAGCAGGTCGCCGACTTCGTGCCCGAGCGTGTCGTTGACCTCCTTGAAGTCGTCGAGGTCGATGAGCGCGACGCTGACCGGGCCCGGCTCCCGCAGCGCCTGCTGGAGGCGCTGGCCGAAGAGCGCCCGGTTGGGCAGCTGGGTGAGCGCGTCGTGGGTGGCGTTGTGGTCGAGCCGGGCGAGGAGCCGGCCGTTGTCGACGAACGCGGCCACCTGCCGCACCATGACCAGCGCCGTGAGGGTGACGGCGCCGAGCACCAGCATCTTCTCGTCGCCGTGGTCGCCGAACCAGGTCTCGAGGACCAGCAGGACGTAGACGGCGGCGACGGCCGCGTAGGGCACCAGGCTGAACGGGCGCCGCTTCGCCGTCACCGCTTTACGGGGCGCGCCGCGCTCCCGCTCCGCGGCCCACGCCGCCAGGCAGCACACCACCGGGATGCTGAGCTGGGTCGACATCAGGTGCGGATGGCCGGGCGCGAGCAGCGGCTGCAGCATCGAGTTGGTGGCGCCGTAGAAGATCGAGAAGGCGAGCCACTGCAGCGCCGACTTGTCGATGAACTCGTAGCCCGACAGCATCACCTTCGCCACCGCGAGCACCACGACCAGGGCGAGCACGCCGAGGATCAGCGAGCCGAGGACCTCGTTGCGGTTGTCGGTGCGCAGCGCGACCCTGGTCTGGAAGTGCCAGATGAACACGGCGGCGCCGGCGACGACCGTGCCGCCGTCCAGCGCCACCCGCAGCCGCTCGCCGGCGCTGCGCCGGGACAGTGGGAGGCGGTACAGCGCGTACAGGATGAGCAGCACCGCGGCGCTGTCGAAGGCCAGCAGGACGGGCCCGTTGTACGCGCCGCCGACGTCCGGGTGGGTGAGCACGTCGATCGCCTGGGCGGTGTGCGCGACCCCGACGCACAGCGCGGCGAGGCTCAGGTGCCCCCAGAACCTCCGGGTCGGCGCGGGCAGCGTCATCGTCCTCGCCGTGCGCCGGAACGCGGCCGTGAGCAGCAGCGCGCCGGCCGGGGTGGGCAGCCACAGCAGCACCGGCGGCCCCACCGGCGTCACCAGGTTGACCAGGAACCAGGTCGTGCAGGCGGCCAGCACCAGACACGAGGCGCGCATCGGCCCGGACATGGCCCGCAGCCGTCGCAGTGCGCCCATCCGGTCTCCTCGTCCCGTGCTGTCGCCAGTGCACCGCCATCATCGACCACCGAATGCTGCCATGACCCGCCGCCCGATTTCAGCATGTTACGATTGACGTAATATCACGACGGTTGTAATTTGCTGGTCATGCCGCCTTTACAGGAGCCGACGTTTCTGGTGCTGACCGCGCTCACCGGCGAGCCGCTGCACGGCTACGGGATCCTGCAGCAGGTGACCGCCCTCTCGGGGGGCGCGGTGGTGCTCGGCGCGGGCACGCTGTATGGCGCGCTGGACCGGCTGGCCGAGCAGGGGTTGGTCGCGGTGGAGCGCGAGGAGGCCGTCGACGGCCGGCTCCGCCGCTATTACCGGCTCACCGACGAGGGCGCGGCCCGGCTCGCCATCGAGGTCGAGCGCCTGCGCCGCAACGCCAACGCCGCCGCCGCGGGCCTCCGCCGCCGCGGCCTGCAGACGGACCTGGCGTAACTGGGAGCGCGACGCCAGTGAGGCACCCGCCTGCGCGCAGACGTTGGCCAATGCCCCAGAACACCCGCTTTGTCATTGATGCTCCGTGATTCGGCCGCAATTCCAGAGATCGAATCCGATGCAGGTCGCGCGGCGCCGTTGAAGCGACCGCCGCCCGGTCGCGCGGACGATTCAGCGAACACGGCGGCGACGATGTGCCCCGACCCGGAAGCAGACGTTGGTCAATGCCCAAAATTGTCCGTGTTTCGCCATCGACGCTGCGCAATCCACCCACTTTCGGAGATCGAATTGGGTGCAGATCGCGCATTGTCTATGGAGCAAAAGCCGCATTCAGGGGCATTGACCAACGTCTGTGCTGGCGGGTCGTGCCTGGACGTCGGAGGGTGTTGTGCGAGTGCGAGCGCCGGGAGTCGGGGAGGTCTGGCGCCGGAGGCGGGCGGTGGGGCGTCGACCGTCAAGGTGAGCGCGGGCGTCCGGGGCGCCGGGAGTGTCGAGCTCTGGGGCATCGGGGTGAGCGCGGGCGACGGGCCCTTGAGTGCAGGGGTGGGTGCGGGCGTCGGGGTCTTGGGCAACAGAAGGAGCGCGGGCAAGTGGTCAAGTTGGGTGGAGATCGTTCACTGCCTATGGAGTAAAGCCGCCAAATGGGGCATTGACCCACGTCTGTGCTGACGGGTCGTGCCTGGACGTCGGAGGGTGTTGTGCGAGTGCGAGCGCCGGGAGTTGGGGAGGTCTGGCGCCGGAGGCGGGCGGTGGGGCGTCGACCGTCAAGGTGGGCGCGGGCGTCCGGGGCGCCGGGGCGCCGGGAGTGTCGAGCTCTGGGGCATCGGGGTGGGCGCGGACGACGGGCCCTTGAGTGCGGGGGTGGGTGCGGGCGTCGGGGTCTTGGGCGGCAGAAGGAGCGCGGGCAAGTGGTCAAGTTGGGTGGAGATCGTTCACTGCCTATGGAGTAAGCCGCAAGTAGGGGTATTGACCAACGTCTGTGGTAGGCGGGTCGCGCCCTGGGCGTCGGAGGGTGTGAGCGGCGAGGGGTTGGGTGCCGGGGGTGTGGGGTCAGGGGGTGTGGGGTCAGGGGGTGTGGGGTCAGGGGGTGAGGCGGCGGAGGACTGTCCACTGTGGTTCTGGGGTGAAGCCGAGGGCCTCCTTCGGGCCCTGGGCGCCCTTGCCGCCGACGATGAGGGGGCGTTGCTGCTCGATGCCCCAGCGGATGAGGCGGGCCAGGTGGTCGAACCAGAGGCCGCTGCGCCGGGGACCGCCGAGTGGGAGGGCGCCCCACGGGCCCAGGATCGGCGCCACGGGGTGGTCGAAGGTGAGGGTCGCCGCGACCAGGCCGTCCGGGCCGGTGTAGCGCAGGGCGAGGACGTCCGGCTGCTGCAGGACGGTCTCGAACAGGGCCTGTGGCCAGACCCGCATCGGTGGCCAGCGGTGGGTGTGGTTGCGGCGGGCGGTGTCGGCGCAGAGGCGGTGCAGGGCGGTGGCGTCGAGGCCCGCGTCGGCGGCCGGGCCGAAGGCGACGGTGAGCGACGGGTCGGCGTCGATGTTGCGGACCAGTCGCTGCTGGTCGACGCGCCGCGACTTGCGCAGGGTTCGCAGGTACGAGTCGTAGTCGGGGAACGTGTTGCGCAGCAGCAGGGCCGGGGCGCCGGCGCGCACGAGCGAGACGCCGTGCAGGAGGTGGGGCAGCTCGCGGCGGTAGATGTGGCGGTACATGACCGCCTGGAGGCGCTTGCCGTACCGCTGCCGCAACGACGCCTCGAGGGTCCTGACCGCGGCCGCGAAGAGGGACGGCGCCGGGCCGCCGCTGGGGTGCAGCGTGCCGGGCAGGCCGCCGGCCAGGGCGATGCCGGAGAACGCCCCGATGATCATGCTCTCCACGTCGGCGACGGCGAGGCCGAGGGCGGGGAGCCGGCGCAGGCGCAGCGTGACGAGCCCCGCGACCTTGTCGCCGTCGCGGAGGGCGCCGACGAGGACCGGGCCGCGCCGGGTCGACGCCAGCGCCCGCATGACCGGCCAGTCCAGCACCGAGTGCAGCTCGGCGTCGCGGACCGCGGAGCCCCACCACGGCGGCGTGGCGGAGCCGGTCGGATCGAGAAGATCCAATACCAGTTCGTCGATGCTGATGATGTTCCGCCAAGATCTGCAGGCGGTCAACAATCCGACCGGAAGGCTTCCCTTGGGCAACCACTTCCGTCAATACTTTTGCAGGTTGGCGGGGGGCCTGGACGATCTTCGGTCAATGAGATGAGGATCAATGTATGTACTCGGCTTGAGTCAACACCACGACTCGGCTGCGGCACTCCTGCACGACGGGCGGATCGTCGCGTTCTGTGAGGAGGAGCGGTTCAGCAGGATCAAGCACGACGGGGGCTTCCCCGTCCGCGCGATCCAGTGGTGCCTGCGCAGCGCGGGCATCACCCTCGGCGACGTCGACCACGTCGCGTACTTCTTCCAGGGACGGCGCCTGCTGTGGCACGCCGGCAAGCACTTCCTGCGCTACTTCCCGGCCACCCTGGCCGTGCTGCGCAACGACGCCGGCGACTACGGCAAGGCCCGCGGCTTCCATGAGACGGCCACCCGGCGGGAGACGTCCACCAACGCCGACGACCACCACATGGGCGGCACCCTGCTCGTGCTGTGGCGCCGCGCGTCGCAGCTGGAGGCGTTGCTGCGGGCGGCGACCGGCTTCGACGGGCCGACGAAGCTCAAGGTGCACCTGGTCGACCACCACCACGCGCACGCGGGCAGCGCCCTGCACATCTCGCCGTGGGACGACGCCGCGATCATCGCCTGGGACGGCATCGGCAGCGACGGCACCAGCACGCTGCTGGCCGTCGGTGAGGGCGACAGGATCCACGACCTGCGGCGGGTGAAGTTCCCGCACTCGCTCGGCGCCATGTACGCCGACGTCACCGGCTGGCTCGGCTTCCACCCGACCCGCGACGAGGGCAAGGTCATGGGGCTCGCCGCGTACGGGCGGCCGACGTTCGTGGAGCAGTTCCGCGACCTGGTCCGCCTCGACAGCGACGGCCGCTACGCGCTGAACCTCAGCTGGTTCCGCCACCACGCGACGGGCAAGCACCAGGTGTCGGACAAGTTCCGCGCCACGTTCGGCCCGCCCCGGCCGAAGACCCGCGACGCCGTGCCGCAGCACTACGCCGACGTCGCGTACGCGCTGCAGAACACCCTGGAGGAGGCGGGCCTGCACGTCGCGAAGTGGGTGCACGAGAAGACCGGCAACCCGCGGCTGCTGACCGCCGGCGGGGTCGCGCTCAACAGCGTCATGAACGGCAAGATCCTGCTGCAGACCGGGTTCGAGGAGTTCTTCGCCCAGCCGGCCGCCGCCGACGACGGCTCCGCGCTCGGCGCCGCGACCGTCGTCTCCGCCGGGCTGGGCCTGCCCCGCCCGCGGGGCGAGTACATCTTCCTCGGGCCCACCTACGCCGAGGCGGACATGGAGAAGGCGCTCGCGGAGGCCGGCCTGCCGTACGAGCGCCGGGACCCGATCACGAAGACCGCCGCCGCCGCGATCGCGGACGGGAAGATCATCGGCTGGTTCCAGGGCCGCGGCGAGGTCGGCCCGCGGGCGCTCGGCAACCGCTCGATCCTCGCCGACCCGCGCGGCGCCGACACGAAGGACCGGCTCAACGAGAAGGTCAAGCACCGCGAGCCGTTCCGCCCGTTCGCGCCGTCGTGCCTGGTCGAGCACGCGGGGGAGTACTTCGCCAGCGGCTACCCGAGCCCGGTCATGCTGCTCGTCTTCGACGTCCTGGAGCACCAGCGGGCCGTCGTCCCGGCGATCACGCACGAGGACGGCACCGCCCGCGTGCAGACCGTCTCGCCCGTCGACAACCCGCTCTACCACGAGCTGATCAGCGAGTTCCACGCGCTGACCGGGGTGCCGATGGTGGTGAACACCTCGTTCAACGACAACGAGGAGCCGATCGTCTGCACGCCGCAGGACGCGGTCCGCTGCTACCTCAAGACCGACATGGACGCGCTGGCGCTCGGGCCGTTCTGGACGCAGAAGTGATCCGTCGCTGGTGGTGGCTGGCGGCCGGGCTCGCCGGCGCGGCGATGACCGTGCTCATCATGGGTGTCCTGCCGCCGGACCGCACGATCGACAACCCGGCGGAGTTCCTGCTGCGGATCAGCCCGGTACTGTTCGCGGTCGTCGCGATCGGCGGCTTCCCGCAGCGGGCCGCGCCGGGCCTGGTCCTGCTCGCCGCCGTCGTCCTCGGGTACATGGGCGTCCTGGACACCCTGTACGTGCTGCGGGTCGTCGCGCTCGCCGACGGCGGCGACTTCGCGCCGTTCTACCAGATGGCGATCTTCGTCAACGCGTTCACCGTCCTGGCGATCCTGTTCGGCTACCGGCTCGGCGGCGCGAACACGGAGCGCGTGCTGCGGCTCGGGTTCGCGTCGGCGCTGGTGGTCGTGTCGGGCCTCAACGACCTGTCGTTCTACTACCTCAACGACTGGCCGGAAGGGCGCCCGGCGCGGCTGGACTGGGCGTCGCACATCACGGTGTTCGTCGGCGGCACGCCCACCCCGGCGGTTGCGATCGTCTTCTGCGCGGTGCACCTGCTGCTGGCCGCGGCCGTGCTCACCCTGCCGAGGTCCACACTTCGGCGTCGGCGAGAAACCCCGACGCCGTCCCCGGCACCGGCGTCCCCGCGACCGTGAGGGCGCCGTGCCCGCACCGGGCGAACACCGTGGACAGGTTCCGCCCGGTGCCCTGAAAGTCGTCCACGGCGATCAGGCGGTGCCCGGACGGCCCGCTCAGCTCGACCGTGATCCCGCCGCCGGTGGCCGTGCAGCCGGCGGCGAGGTCGAGCTCCACGGCGACCGGCGCCTCGATGAGCGCCGGCTCCGGCCACGGCAGCCCCCCGACCTCGGGGAAGTGCCGGTTGAACGTGTCCGCCAGCCACCGGCCCAGCTCCGGCCGGTCCGTGACGAGCGTGGTGCGGCCCTCGTGCCACAGCACGATCGCCCGCCCGGCGCCGTGCGCCGACCAGTCGACCCGCCACACCGACACGAACGCGACCGTCCCGCCGTCGCGCTCCACGGTCAGCCCCGGATTCGCCCCCACCAGCAGCACCGACATCGATCGATCCTAACGGCCCGCGGCGCGGACGCGGTCCACGGCGCGGATGCGGGCCGCCAGGGTGGGCAGGTCGTCGGGGGTGCCGTGGTGCCAGTCCCACAGGGTGCGGCAGCGGACGGTGGTGGCGACGTGGTGGCCGACGCTGAACACGGCCTCGGCGCGGAGGTGGCCGTCGCGGCGCATCCGGATCGTCAGGGCGGTGCCGGCGTCGCCGAGGCGGGCGGTGCCGCCGGGTCGCAGCGCCGCCAGGTCGTCGGTGAAGGCGGCCAGGTCGGACCACGGCACGAACAGGGTGTCCGAGCAGGGCCGGTCCTCGCCCGGGTACGGCAGCAGGGTGTCACGGGGGATGTCGAGCGAGCAGTGGGCGTGCCGCGGGTCCCCGCCGGGCTGGTCCTGCCAGCTGCGCCCGCTGCCGGCCGCGATCCGCAGCCCGATGCCGTGCTCGGGGTCGAAGAACACCACCCGCGTCGTCATGGGAGGTGCTTCACGAACTTGAGGGCGTCGCGGCCCGGTCCGTCGTAGTTGGTGTGCACGGGCAGGCCGTCCAGCGAGGTGTCGCCCGGCACAAGGGTGAAGCCGAGCCGGGTGTGGAAGGCGAGGGACTGGCGGTTCGCGACGCCGGTGATCGAGTGGACCTTCCGGACGCCGCGCGCCGCGACGTCGGTGAAGAATCGGCGGTACAGCCTGCCGCCGACCCCGGTGCGCCGCAGCGCCGGCGAGACACCGACGAAGTGGATGTAGCCGACCCCGGGGTCGGACTGCGACACGAACCCGACGAGGAACGCGCCGAGCCGGCCGCCGGACAGGTCGAGCACGTAGCTGGTGTCGGTGAAGTGCTGGAAGTACAGGCGGGGCAGCAGCGTCGCCCGGTACACGCTGCCAGACTCGCCGCCCAGGCCGCCCCACCATTCGTCCATGACCGCCATGACGCGGGCGTGGTCGTCCTCCGTCGGGTGCCGCAGCGTGTCGATCATCGTTCCATTGTCGTACCCCCGCGCGGTGAGGGTGCGCTGCTACGGTCGGCCCATGTTCGAGCTGGAGTACCTCCTGCCGCAGCTGCTGTTCGCGCTCCCGGCGGTCGTCACGCTGACCGTCGGCGCGGTGCTGCTGTGGAACCGGCGGGGGCGGCTGCTGCCGCGGGTCCGGGCGCTGGGGTCGGCGGGGCTGGCGGTGCTGCTCGCGGGGGCCGTGACGAACCTGCTCTACCAGCTGCTGCTGCCGGAGATCCTGCGCGGCGGGCGCTGGATGGAGATGCGGGTCGCCATCGCCGGGATGAACCTGCTCTTCATGGTCCTGCAGGTGCTCGGGCTGGCGCTGGTCATCGCCGCGCTGCTGGCGACGGCGCCGCCCGCCACCCCGTGGAGCCGACCGGCCCCGGAGACCGGACCGTGGGACCAGCCGCCGCCGGTCACGCCGTTGAGCCAACAGCCCGCGGAGCCCGGACCGTGGGACCAGCCGGCGCCGCCGCGGTGACGCGGGCGATGAGGGTCGTGGCGTTCGATGTCGGCGGCACCCGTACCAGAGTGGCGGCCGCGGACGGGACGGTCGTGCGCTTCCCGACCGAGCCGGACTACGACCGGCAGCTCGCCCTGCTGCGGGACGCGGTCACGGAGCCACCCGACGCGGTCGGCGTGTCGTTCGGCGGGCGGGTCACCCAGGACGGCGACGTGCGGGTCTCGCTGCACCTGCGGGCGTATGAAGGCCGGCCCCTGGGCCGCGACCTGGCGGCGGCGCTCGGCTGCCCGGTGCGGGTCGCCCACGACGCGACCTGCGGCCTGCTCGGCGAGCACGCGCTCGGCACGCTGCGCGGGGAGGACCGGTGCGGCTACCTCACCCTGTCGACCGGGGTCGGCGCGGCCGTGCGGCTCGGGCGGGGGGAGCACTTCGTGGCGCTGACCACCGAGGCCGGCCACCAGCTCGTCGAGGGCAACGACCGGCGTTGCGGCTGCGGGCAGACCGGATGCCTGGAGACGCTGCTCGGCGGCGCGGAGCTGCGCCGGCGGCTGGGCCGGGGGCTGGAGGACGTCGACGATCCGCGCTTCTGGCAGGTGTACGCGCAGCGCCTGGCCGCCGGCATCGCCAACTTCGCGCTCAGCGCGGGCCTGGAGGCGGTCGCGGTCGGCGGGGCGATCGCGGCGCGCCGGGCGGAGCTGTGGCCGCCGCTGCGGCAGGCGCTCGCGGACCGGCTCACGTATCAGGCGGTGCGCGTACATCAGGCGGCGACGGAGGACGCCCCGCTGGTGGGCGCGAGAGTGCTCGCCGGCACGCCGCCGGCGAGCATCCTGCACTGAACGGCCCTGTCAGCGGGTCAGCGGGCCTCGATCTCGACCCAGTCGAGGTCGCCGGCGTAGTAGTCGCAGCCGACGTCGCGCTGGTCGCAGTCGGTCTTGCCGCCGATGGACAGCGGCCAGGCGTTGGAGATCGAGCCGGTCCAGCCGCCGCGGCGGGCCACGGTCCGGCCGTCGATCTCGAGGCTGACGCCGGAGCGGGTCCGCTCGCAGCGCACGATGTGCCACCAGCCGTCGTTGATCCGCCGGGACGCCTGCACGATGATCGTGCCGTTGGAGCCGCGGAACAGGCACTGCACGATGCCGTTCGGGATCTGGAACTTGAAGTTGCCGCCCGACGTGGTGGCCTGGCCCTTCTGGATGATGTTGCCGAACTGGTAGGTCGTGCGCAGCCTGAGCGTGACGGCGTAGTCGCGGCTGCCGGGGTCGAGGGCGGATCTGTCCGGCACGGTCACCAGGTGCCGCGGGTGCGTGGGCGGCTGGTCGGGCTGCAGGCGGGTGAACCGGTAGCCGGTCGCGCCGCGGACCCCGACGCCGGTGCCGACCTCGTTGCCGATCTGGCCGTGCAGTCCGTTGCCGCTGCTGTCGATCATCGTGCGGGCGCCCGGGCCCTCGTTCATCGACCAGGTCGCCACCGGGTAGTGGCCGGAGCTGGCGCCGGCCGTGGCCGGCACCCCGACGACCAGGACCGCGGCCGCCGCAGCCACCGCCAGAACCCGCGTCACAGAGACCATGCAATACCCCCGAACTCAAAGTCCGCAATCCGGACAAACCAGATCGTAAACCTCGAAAGGCTTTACCAGGGGCGGGATCGCCGCAGCGCCGTCACACTCCTGTCGGCGCCTCCGGGTCCAGGGCGGCCTCGACCGCGACGGCCTCCATGCCGCGCAGCAGCGCCTCGCCGTCCGCCGGGGAGATCACGTGCGTGTCCATGAAGATGATCGCCCGCACCGCGTCGTCGGGGAGGTCGTCGATGTGCACGATCAGCGGCTCGAACGGCACGTCCTGCCGGGTCGTCCACTCGAACGCCGCGTCCTTGCGGCCCTGGAACTCGGTGCCGCCCTCACCCGCGGCGCGGCGGTCGTTGAAGTAGGCCGGCAGCTCCAGGTCGCCGCCCCGCTCCTCGACCACCCGGCGGACCAGGTCGTCGAGCTCCACCGGGTGGTAGTACGCGTGCTTGTACGTGGTCATGGCGCCGCGCTTGGCCCGGTCGAGGACCTCCGCGAACGACGTGCCCGCCACGTCGAGCTGGCAGATGCCGTACTGGGCGAGCATGCACACCACCCGGTCCAGCCCGGGGCGGAACCGGTTGTTGACCATCGGGCGCAGCACCACCGGGTTGACCCCGGTGACCCGGGCGAGCGCGACGGCGAACACCCCGAGCAGCGCCGGCGCCGGCGGCACGCCGGTCCGCTCGGTCACCACCCGCAGCGCGGGCGCGAGAGCCCACGACGTGAGCTCGCCCCGCCAGTGCCGCGGCTCGGGCTTCCCGGCCGGGTCCGGGAAGCGGCGCGGTGCCATGCCGCGCAGGATGCCGTCCCAGTGCCGCAGCGCGAGGGTGTTCTGCCGCTGGCCGGACGGCGACGCCTGCCACCGGGCCTGCTCCAGCGGCTGCAGCTCCGGGATCGGCGTCTCGATCCTGGTGGCGAGGTCCTCCAGCATCACGCCGGTGCCGAAGCCGTCGGCGACCAGGTGGCACATGACGACGACGAGGTGGGTCAGCCGGCCGCCGGACCGCACCGCGGTCATCCTGACGGGCCAGTCCGCGGCGAAGTCGTATTCGGCGTCCTGCAGCCGTAGCCGTACCGCCTCGGCGACGGCCGCCGGGTCGTCGTCGCCCGCGTCGACGATCTCGAGGGTGATCTCGCCGGACCCGGCCACGACCTGGCTCGGGCGACCCTCCGCGTCGAACCGCAGCTTCGTGCGCGCCGTCGGGAAGCGGCTCATCATGTACCGCAGCTGCTCGGCGACGTCGTCGACGGTGGTGCCCTCGGGCAGCGGGCCCCAGGCGCCGTTCGGCAGCCACGAGCGCTGGCGCACCATCGCCTGCCAGATGTCCTGCTGCCCCCACGACAGGTCGGCCTCCCCGGCGCCGTCCCCGGCGAACGCCACGTCGATGTGTTCGGCAACCGTGGTCATGCCATACCTCCGCCTCGAAGGCGCCGATCGTAGCGGATCATGGTGTCGGGCCTGCCATACGGTTTGTAGTAGTGCCTGCCATACCGGTGTTCGGCTGGTGTGCGGGCGTGTGCCGGCCGGTCGTCCACGATGGAATCGACGGCATGGAGACGGATGTCGTCACGCTCGACAGGGTGCACCGGCGGTTCGGCGCCGGGGACCGGGCGGTCACCGCGCTGCACGAGGTCACGCTCGGGTTCGCGGCCGGGACGTTCACCGCGGTGATGGGCCCGTCGGGGTCCGGCAAGAGCACGCTGCTGCAGTGCGCCGCCGGGCTGGACCGGCCGACCGGCGGCACCGTCACCGTCGCCGGGACCGACCTGTCGACGCTGTCGGAGACCGGGCTGACGCTGCTGCGGCGGGACACGATCGGCTTCGTGTTCCAGGCGTTCAACCTGCTGCCGTCGCTGACCGCGGAGCAGAACGTGGCGCTGCCGCTGCGCCTCGCGGGCCGGCGGCCGGCGCGCGCCGAGGTCCGCGCCGTCCTCGACGCCGTCGGGCTCGGCGGCCGGGGACGACACCGGCCGGCGGAGCTGTCCGGCGGGCAGCAGCAGCGGGTCGCGATCGCCCGGGCGCTCGTCACCCGGCCCGCGGTCCTGTTCGCCGACGAGCCGACCGGCGCGCTGGACTCCGCGACCGGGCGGGACGTGCTGCGGCTGCTGCGCGCCATGGTGTCCACGGCGGACGGCGGCGGCCGGCAGACCGTCGTCATGGTCACCCACGACCCGCTCGCGGCGTCCTACGCCGACCGGGTCGTGTTCCTCGCCGACGGGCGCGTCGCGGGCACCCTGGACCGGCCGACCGCGCAGGCCGTCGCCGCGCGCATGACGTCCCTGGAGGCGGTCCCGTGCTGAGCGTCGCCGCGCAGACGCTGCGGGCGCGGTGGGCGTCGTTCGCCGGGGTGTTCGTGGCGCTGTCGCTGGGCGCGTGCCTGCTCGCCACGACGGGCCTGACGATCGCCTCGACCGTCTCCAGCGGCCGTGCGCCGGTGTGGTACGCGCGGCCGGCCGTCGTCGTCACCGGCAGCCAGACCGTCAGCGTCACCGTCGACGAGGGCGACGGGGAGCACTACACCTCCAGCACCCGGACCCGCCGCCCGCGGCAGCTGCCGGCCGGCACCGCCGAGCGGCTCGCCGCGCTGCCCGGCGCCACCGTCGTCGTGGACCGTGCCGTCCCCGTCGACGTGGCCGGCGTCGCGCTGGAGGCGCACCCGTGGTCGAGCGCGGGGCTGCACCCGTACACCGTGCGCGACGGCCGTCCGCCGCACGCCGACGACGAGGTCGCGCTGCCCGAGGCCGTGGGCGCCCGCCCGGGCGACCGGGTCGAGGTGTCGACGCCGCTGGGGCCGCGGGCGTTGCTCGTCGCCGGGATCGTCACCGGCCCGCCGGCCGTCTACCTCACCGACCCGGCCGCGGCGGCGCTCGCCGAGGGGCGGGTCGACGCGATCGCCGTCGACGGGGTCACCGCGGCGCAGGTCCGCGAGGTCGTCGGGCCGGGCCCGGCCGTGCTCACCGGCGACCGCCGGGCCGGCGCCGAGGCCGACCCCGGCGGCGACCTCCTCGACGTCGCCGCGTCGCTGCTCGGCACCACCGCCGGCGTCGCCCTCTTCGTGTCCGTGTTCGTGGTCGCCGGCACGTTCGCGTTCGCGGTCGTGCAGCGCCGGCAGGAGCTCGCGCTGCTGCGCGCCGCCGGGGCCACGCCGCGCCAGGTGCGGCGGCTCGTGCTCGGCGAGTCCCTCATCGTCGGCGTCGTCGCGGGCCTCGCCGGCTGCCTCGCCGGTCTGCTGGTCGCGCCGCCGTTCGCGGCGTGGCTGGCCCGGTCCGGGTTCGCGCCGCCCGGGTTCACCGCCCGGTTCATCCTGTGGCCGCTGCTCGCCGCCTTCGGGGTGAGCCTGCTCGTCGCGCTCGCCGGCGCGGCCGTCGCCGCCCGGCGGGCCGGGAAGGTCCGCCCGATCGAGGCGCTGCGCGAGGCGGCCGCGGAGCGGCGGGTCATGACCGCCGGCCGCTGGGTCTTCGGCGTGCTCTTCCTCGGCGGCGCGGCCGCGCTGCTGGTCGTCGTCCCGTCCCTCGGCGGCGAGGCGATCGCCCTCGTCCTGCTCGACGCGCAGCTGGCCATCACCGGGATCGCGCTGCTGGCACCGGTCTTCGCGCCGCGGCTGGCGTGGCTGGCCGGGCTGCTGGTGCCCGGCGTCGCCGGCGCGCTGGCCCGCGACAACGCCCGCACGGCGGTCCGGCGGACCGCGTCGACGGTCGCGCCGATCCTCGTCACGGTGGGCATCGCGGCGGCGACCTTCGCAGCGACCGCGACGCTGTGGGACGCCTCGGAGCGCGCGTCGGCCGCCCGCGTCACCGCCGGCTCGATCGCCCTGCCGTCGGGGTCCGCCGGAATCCCGGTCGCTTCCGGTGCCGTCGGTCCTCCACGGGCTTTTGTGGGCGTTCCCACGGCGCAGTCCGTCGTGTACGTGTCGACCGACGACTATCCGGAGGAGTTCGACGCGCTGTACGCCGGACCGGGCATCGACGGTGTGCTGCGGCTGCCGGTGCGCTCCGGCTCGGTCGCCGACCTCGCGGGCACCGACACCGTCGTGGCCGGCGCCGGGCTGGCCCGCGCCGCGGGCTGGCGGACGGGCAGCACGGCGACGCTGTGGCTGGACGACGCCTCGCCCGTCCAGCTGCGGGTCGTGGCGGTGCTGGAGCCGTCGCTGGACCTCGACGAGACGGTCCTGCTGCCGTGGGCGCTCCGGGCGGCGCACGCCCCGCGGACCGGCGCCGACGCGGTCTACCTCACCGGGTCCACCCTGGACGGTGCGCGGGTCGTCACCGCCGCCGAGTACTTCCGGTCGCTGAACGCCGCGCAGCGCCGCCTCAACCACCTGGCGCTGGTCGCCGTGCTCGGCATGGCGCTGGTGTACACGTCGATCGCGATCGCCAACACGCTCGTCATGGCCACCGGGGCCCGGGTGCGGGACCTCGCCGTCCTGCGCCTCGGCGGCGCCACGCCGCGGCAGGTCCTCGCGATGATCGCGGTGGAGGCGCTGCTGGTGGGCGCCACGGGGGTCCTGCTCGCCGGCGCCGTCACCGCCGGGATGCTGGCCGGGCTGCGGGCCGGGCTCACCGGTCTCGTTGCGGACCCGCGCACCGTGGTGCCGTGGACGCCGATCGGGGTGATCGCCGGCGTCTGCGTGGCGATCACCCTCGTCGCGAGCCTGGTGCCGGCGGCGCTCGCCCTGCGCACGCCGCCGGGGCGCCTGTCGTCCGTCCGGGAGTGACGGGTCTATGGTCGGGTCCATGGCGTTGTTCGGGCTCGGACCGATCGGGCAGATCGCCCGGCACGTGAGCGACATCGGCCGTGCGGCCGACTTCTACGGCGGGGTGCTCGGCCTGCCCCACCTGTACACGTTCGGCGACCTGGCGTTCTTCGACTGCGACGGCACCCGGCTGTTTCTGAGCCGGCCCGAGTCCGGCGCGTTCGACCCCGCCGCCCAGTCGATCATCTACTTCCGCGTGCCGGACATCCACGCCGCCCACGACTCGCTGACCGGCCGCGGCGTCACCTTCCAGGCGCCGCCCACGATGATCCACCGGCACGAGAACGGGGTGGAGGAGTGGATGGCCTTCTTCGTCGACCCCGACGGATCGCTGCTGGCCATCATGGGTACCGCTTAGGTCTTTCAGGTTGTCGCCGGGGCGGCTCTGGTCAGGTCGCCGGGGCGGTCTTGGTCAGGCGATCGCCGGTGGGGCGGCGCGGAGGGCGCGGCCGAGCATCGTCCTGACCACGAACGGGTGGACGCGGCCGACCACGGCCAGGTAGGCACGGCCGCGGCGGGTCCGGGGGCGGGCGAGGGTCGAGCAGACCACCGACTCCGCGTCGACGAACAGCGAGATCCGCAGGTCGAAGTGGCGGGTGTCGGCACCGAACAGGACCTCGTCGGGGCGGGCGTCCAGCGGCGCGAACACCTTCCTGGTGTCGAGTGGCTCCAGGCCCGGGATGTGGTTGCGCAGCCGCATCAGCGCGCCGACCCAGCGCGGCGGGCGGCCGAACATCGCGGCCCGCCAGGCGGCCGGGTCGGCGCTCGCGCCCGGCGGCCGGGTGCCCTGCCACGCGTCCATCAGGTCGACCCGGTCCAGCGTCCCGGCCGCGAGCCGCGCGCCGCGGGGGAGCGGCACCCGACGCGGCCCCCGGAAGGCGCGGCGCAGCAGGCGCACCCACGGTGACCATCGGGCCGGACGGCGCACCGTGCCCGTGCCGGCGCGCTCGGCGTTGTCGAGCAGGTCCTGCATCAGCGCCTCGTGCAGCCACCGGACGGCGACGGGCCACAGCACCCGCATCGCGCCGGTGAGCCGGCCCCGGATGACGTGCACGACCGCGGTGCCGTCGCCGTCGGGCTCGACCCGCAGCTCGTGCTCGCCGACGACGCCGATCGCCGGGTCGAACCGGCACCGCAGCAGCCGGCCGGGGACGTGCTCGACGACGTCGTACCGGATCATGCCGTGCCCGCCGGACGCGCCCGGGCCGAGCGGCCGGTCGAACCGCATCGGCGGCCAGGCCTTGACCGGCCACAACACGCCGTCGGGCCCGGCGACCCGGTCCAGCAGCGCGCCCATCAGCTCCGGCGGCGCGTCGATCGTGCGGCGTTGAACGTTCTCCATGGCTACCTGCCCGTCCCTCGTTCCGTACGGTGCCGTATGGAAGGACCGTACGCTACCGTATGGGCATGGCACAACGGCGGCTCAGCGCGGAGGACTGGACGGCGGCGGCACTGGCCGCGATCGCCGACGGAGGGCTGCCCGCGGTCGCGGTCGAGCCCATCGCCGCGCGGCTGGGCGCCACCAAGGGCAGCTTCTACTGGCACTTCACCAACCGCGACGCGCTCATCGAGGCGACCATGCAGCTGTGGGAGCGCGCCTGCACCGACGCGATCATCGACATGGTGGAGGCGGCGGGGGACCCGCCGCGGAAGCTGTCGTTGCTGTTCACGACCGTGCTCGGGCACGCCCGGTCGAGCCGGCTGGAGACCAACGTCCTCGCCGTCGCCGACCACCCCCTGGTCGCGCCGGTGGTGCAGCGGGTGACCCGGCGCCGGCTGGAGTACGTCGAGCAGCTGTTCGCCGAGGCCGGGTTCGCGCAGGACGAGGCCGCCCGGCGGGCGCTGCTGGCCTACTCGGCGTACGTCGGGCAGTCGCAGCTCGCCGCCCGCCTGCCGGCGCTGCTCCCGGCCGACGCCGGCGGCCAGGGCGCCTACCTCGACACCGTCCTCGGTGCGCTCTTGTCGCCGACTCATTCGGTGACGTAGTGTTTCTGGATACACGGCGTTTCTGAGTTCGGGCGGTGCGAGTTGGTGCGGCTGACCCGCGTACAGCAGCAGCAACGGACGCATGAGCAGCTTCTGGACGCCGGGCTGGCCGTCTTCCTGCGCCGCGGATATCTGAGCGCGACGGTCGAGGAGATCGCCGCCGAGGCCGGCTTCACGCGCGGCGCCGTCTACAAGCACTTCGGCGGCAAGGAAGGCCTGTGGCAGGCGATCGTCGACGCCCGGGCCGGCGCGCTGCTGGACGGGCTGCGGGCCGCCCTCGACCGCGCGGGCAGCCGCGACGAGCTGCTGGAGGTGCTCAACCCGGCGGCGTTCGTCCGCGACCCGGCGGCGGCCCGCTGGACCCTGGTCTCCGCCGAGCACCTCGCCGCCGTCGCGGGCCGCTCCGCACACCAGGCCGAGACCCAGCGCCGCCTCGACGAGGCCGTCGCCGCCGACCTCGACCGCCACTGCCGCCGGCTGGGGATCCGGCCGGCGGTGCCGCTGGCGCAGTTCGTGGTCGCGTGGGGCGCACTCGGCGGCGGCCTCGCCCTCCTGCATGCCGTCGACCCGTCGACCGACGTGGCGACGGTCGCCGCCGGCGTGCTCGCCGCGCTGCTGCCGGCACCGTCGGGGGACAGGGGCACGCGTGGAGTCAGTTGAGCGGCGGTCGGCGTTCATGGCGTGGCTGCGCCGCCGGTTCCGGGTCCTCGGCGGGGTGGCCGGAGCGGTCTCGCACGCCGACACCGGCCCGTATGCGGGCGCCCCGCGCGACCCCGACCTGCGGATCGGCGACGAGAAGTCGTACTCGACCGTGCGGTACACCACCCAGCACGTCGCGTACACGACGATCGGCACCGGCGAGGGCGACTGCCGCAGATGCGGCCGCCCGCTCGTCGACCTGCACCGGCTCGAGTACGTCCGCGGCGACACCCGCGTGCCGGTCGGGGCCGTGCGCACCTGCCGCGGCTGCCAGACCGACTCGTGGCTGCTGCGCTCCCGGATGCCGGCGGTGTCGCGTGCCCGCGACACCGCCCGCAAGCACGTCGTCTAGATCACGTCGTACGACAGCATGACGACGCCGGTGGAGGTGGGGGTGCAGTCCACCAGGGACAGCTTCCGCGGGGCGGCCGCGCCGCGGAACAGGCGCTTGCCGGTGCCGAGCAGCAGCGGGTGCAGGAACAGGCGGTAACCGTCCACCAGGTCCTCGGCGATCAGGTCCTGGACGAGCACGCCGCTGCCCAGCACCGCGATCGTGCCCTCGCCCTCGGACTTGAGCTTGCGCACCGACGGGCCGAGCGGGCCGTCGAGCACGTGCGCGTTGTTCCACGTCAGCGACCGCGGCGTGCCGGTCGCGACGTACTTCACGGTCGAGTTCAGGTGGGCCGCCATCGGGTTCGAGTCGGGCTGCCCGGGCCAGAACGCGATCATGTGCTCGTAGGTGCGGCGCCCGAACAGGTACGCCGTCGTCGACGCCAGGCCCTCCAGCGCGGCGGCCGCCTGGACGTCGTCGAAGTACGGCGCGCCCCACCCGCCGTGCTCGAACCCGCCGTCGCGATCGTCGTCCGGCGACGCCAACCCCTGCATGACCCCGTCCAGGGTCAGAAACTCGATCACGTTCAGTGTGCGCATGCGTACCTCCAGGTGTGCGGACTTGCCTTCACCCGCTGTACGAACTCGCCCCGCCCGGATCGACATCCCGCCGCCGCCATCCGAGCGCGGGGCCGAGATTCGTGGCGATGTCGGTGAGGATCTGCAGATAGTCCTCGTGCTCGAAGGTGAACGGCAGCGCGAACGCCACCTCCCGCACCTCCTGGTAGCCGGCGTGCGCGTGCAGCCGCTCCGCGATCTGCGCCGACGTCCCGACCAGATCCGGGGCGAACATCAGCCGGGCCGGTCCCTGTGGCGTCGCCGTGCGCGGGGTGCGCTGCTCCGCGTACACCTCGTAACGCCGCCGCTGCTCGGGCGTCGCGGAGTCCGTCGGGATGACCACCAGGCCCTGCGAGACGCGGGCCCGGTCGCCGTCGGGGTGCGCGGCGCGGAACGCGCGGACGTGCGAGCGCTGGATCCCGGCGAAGTCCTCCGACTCCTCGGCCTTCACCACGCTGCTGGTCAGGAAGTTCATGCCGTGCTCGCCCGCCCAGCGGGCCGAGGCGAGGCTGCCTCCGCCGTACCACATCCGGCTGCCGAGACCGGGGGAGTGCGGCTGCACGCGGTCGGAGAACACCTCGAAGCCCTCCGTGCTCGCCTCGGCGACCGGAACCCCGCGGACGAGGTCGAGCAGCCGTCGCACCCGGTCGTAGCCGAAGTCCTCGGCGTCGGCGGTGTGCGGGTACAGCGCCTCCTGCACCCGCTCGAAGTGCATCGGCGGCCCGACGCTCACCCCCGGGTTGAGCCGCCCGCCCGACAGCACGTCCACGGTCGCCAGGTCCTCGGCGAGCCGGAGCGGGTTCTCCCAGCCGAGCGGGATGACGGCGGTGCCGAGCTCGATCCTGCTGGTCCGCTGCGTGGCCGCGGCGAGCACCGCCACCGGCGACGAGATCCCGAACTGCAGGTGCCGGTGCCGCACCCACGCACTGTCGAACCCGAGGCGCTCCCCGAGCTCGATCACCTCCAGCGTCGACTCGTGACCCTTGCGCGGATCCGCCTCGTCGAACAACCCGATCGTCAGGAAACCCAGCTTCTCCAGTGCCACACCGTCGATTATCCGCCCGTGACCGGCACCGGCAGCCCTTGTCGCACTTCGAGCACGGCCCGGTCGTGTCGTGGGGCGGCGAGTTCCACGGTCACCGTCCTGGTCGCGCCCAGAGCGGTGCACCGGGCGTTCGTGGAGGCCGGATGCTCGTGGACGATGACGACGACCGCGTTCGGCGACTCGACCGCCTCCGCCGTGTAGTCGACCCCGCACGGTCCGGCGCTCGCCGGGTCGACCGCCCCGACGAACTCCGCCGTCAGCGTCGTGCCGGCGACCCGCACCGTCTGGATGCTCAGCCCGCCCGGCGGGTGGCTGGCGTTCCACGGCGGCGGCACCACCGTCACGCCCGCGAACGCCGTCCTGGTCAGCAGCACCGCCGACCCCCGCAGCGCGAACTCCCACGCCGGCGCCGTCGCCGCACCCTGCGCCGTCTGGATCCGTGCCGTGCTGAGCCGCGCCCCGGTCACCTCGATCACCGGGCAGTCGGCGCAGTCCCCGGCACCGTCCTTGACCAGCTCCGCGAGGGCCGCTCCGGCAGCGATGACGGCGACTGTACGACTGGCGCCGCCGTCCCACACCACCACACCGTCCGCCTGCGGGGCGGCGGGCAGCGCCGCGACTGCGGCGACCTTGCCCACGAGCAGCGACACCTTGAGCCGGGCCTGGTCGGCCTCCCACTCGCCGACCTGCCCGGTCCGCACTCCGACGACGCCGATCCCCTGACCGCCGGCCCGCGCGACCGCCTGGTCGTACCGGTCCAACGCCTCCCGCGCCTGCCGCCGCAGCTGATCCCCGTTCTCCGCCGGCGGCGGCGCCTCGTCCTGCGCTCCGCACCCGCCGGCCAGCAGCACGACCAGTACCCCGGCGATCCGCCACCCGCGATGCATGCCGGGTGTCCTATCACACCCGTATTAAGGGACGGCGATGCTGATGGCCGCCGGCACGGCCCGGGCCTTGAGCTTGCGGACCTCGGTCCGGGAGCCGCCGTCGAGCTCCAGCAGCACCGGCTCCGCGAACCGCACCTTGACCTTGCGGGCACTCGCCACCCTTACGAACGGCGAGCCGTCGGTCCGCGCGAACGCCATCCTCCCCAGCGTCCGGGCCCACTGCAGGGCGCCGTGCGCGGTGGACACCCCGACCTCCAGCCGCCCGTCGAACGGACTCGCGTCGTCGAACGCCTCGATCCCACCAGCGATGGTGCCGATGTTGCCCAGCAGCACACAGGTCGCCGGCCCGGAGAACCACTCTGCGCCGTCGAGCTCCACCGTCGCCTCGACCGGCTTGTCCGTGACATGCCGGACGGCGGTGCCGAAGTACGCCAGCTTCCCCGCCCGGCTCTTCATCCCCCGATCGGCATCATCGATCATCTCCGCGTCGAACCCGGCACCCGCCATCACCGCGAAGTGCTCCCCGCCGACCTTCCCCAGGTCGAACCGCCGCCGCGTCCCCTCCAGCCCGATCCTCACCGCCGCCCCGATGTCCTGCGGAATGTCCAGCGACGTGGCGAACAGGTTCGCGGTCCCGGCAGGCACGATCGCCACCGTCACGTCCGACCCGGCCAGCGCGTCGACGCACCGCTGCACCATGCCGTCGCCGCCCCACACGAACACCAGGTCCGCACCTTGCTCGACGGCCTTGCTCACCTGCTTCGGCGCCTTCCTGCTCTTCGGCACCTCCCGCCAGTCAGGCGCCTCGACCCCCGCCCGGGCCAACTCCCGCCGCAGCTCGTCAAGCCCCCCACCGATGCTCTTCCCAGCATGCGCAATCACAGCGACATTCACACCCGCCCCGGTACCCACCCGCCCCTCCCCCTAAGCACCCACTCCCGCCGCCGGGTTGATCGAAGGCCGAATCCGGTCGTGCGGCCGGCCGTTCCCGTCCTTCGATCAACCCGGACGGTGCCGCGAGCGCGTCGCCTCGGCTCTGGCAGTCGGTGGTGTTCGCACCTGGACTGGCGGGTGGCCCGAAGGCGCCGCGCACAAACTCACGTTGGCGGCGCACGTTCGGGTTGATCGAAGGCTGAGTCCGGTCGTTTCCGTCCTTCGATCAACCCGGACGGTGCCGCGAGCGCGTCGCCTCGGCTCTGGCAGTCGGTGGTGCTCACGCCTGAACCGGCGGGTGGCCCGAAGGCGCCGCGCACAACCCCATCGAACCGCCGCGCCACCCCGTGATGAACGCCCGCCACCAGGTCCCCGCCGCGATCACGGCTGCGGTGGCCGTCGTGTCGCTGGTTGCCCGCTGCGGTTCGTCGGTCTGCGCTGGACCGGCAGGAGCGGACCCCCTCGTCAGCCTCGGCCCGCCGGCCGGGAGGGTTGCGGGGCGACGTGCGCCACTCGGGCCGCCGCATCACGGTCAGGCGGTGGGCCGTCAGCGTGCTGAGATGGTCAGGCGTCGCGGGCCTCCAGGGTGATGACCGCGGCGACCAGCGCCCCCACCGCCCAGGCCGCGGTCACGGCAAGGCCCGCCCACGGTCCGATCGGTAACTTGTCCAGACCCGTCGTGGCCTGGACGGCGAGGCCGGCGGTCATCGGGCCGACCTGCAGCAGGTGCCGCTCCCACGCGGGGTCGGGCGCGGCGGCGGCGAGGATCGGGAACAGGAACAGCAGGGCGAGCACCACCCCGACCGCCGCGGCGGCGTTGCGGACCACCGTGGCCACACCGAGGGCGAGCAGTCCGATGAGCATCAGGTACAGCACCGAGCCACCCGTGGCCCGCAGGACCGACGGCCATGACGCGTCCGCCGGCAGGAAGTGACGGCCGTCGAGGGCGGAGACGGCTACTGCCACCGCCGCCGCGGGCGCGATGACGGCGGTGACCACGACGGCCTTGGCCGCCAGCACCCCGGTGCGGCGCGGCATGGCGGCGAGGGTGCCGTGGATCATGCCGGTGCTGTACTCCCCACCGACGGCGAGCACCGCGAGGATCGCCACGACGGCCTGCCCGAGCTGGATGCCGGTGAGGCCGGTCTTCGTCGGGTCGCCCTCGCAGAACTCGGTGGCGCACGGCATGTTGAGCACGACAACGAGGCCGACCCCGACGGTCGCCGCCACGATCCCGAGCACCAGCCACACGGTCTCCGAGGCGGTCCGCAGCTTCGTCCACTCCGCCCGCAGATACCGCCGCCACTCTGCCGCCAGCCCGCGCCGCAGCCCGGCTGTCGTCTCATGTCGCGGTTCGGCCGTCGGCTCGCGCTGCGGTTCGGCCGTCAGGTCGTGCTGCGGGTCGGTCGTCGGCGTGCGTCGCAGCGCCGCCGGCAGGTGCCCTGGGTCTGTTCCACGCTGGTGGCGGGCCTCCCAGGAGCCGGCCCGGTCGTGCAGCGGTGGCGGGGTGCGGTCCCGGTGTTCGCCGGGTGGCGGTGGCAGGTCATGGTTCCCGCGCCGTTCCGGCGGAAGCAGGTCGCGGCTCATACGTCCCTCCTGCGGAAGCGGTACGCGGCGAAGGCCAGCCCCGCAGCCGCCCAGGCGAGCAGGACCGCCAGCCCCGACCACGGGGTGAGCGGGAAGAAACCGTTGGCGGGCGTGTACAGGCCCTCCACCTGGGCGTACTGCGGCGTGCTCTGCTGGATGGCGAACGCGGCGGCCGGCGTCACGCGCAGCAGCCACGCACCCGCGGCGACGGGCAGGACGGTCATCGACAGCAGGTACGGCAGGACCGTCGCCACGAACGCCAGCGTGACCGCCGTGGTGCCGCGGCGCAGCAGGACGCCGAACGCGAGGGCGAGGACCGCGGCGACGGCGAGCAGGGCGCCGGTGCCGGCGATGACCCGCAGTTCGGTGGTGGTGGAGACCGGATGGACATACACGCCGTTGTCGCGGAGCAGCCCTGGCCCGATGGTGACGACGACGGCCGCGGCGGCGACCCCGACGACGAACGTGACGGCGCCGAGCACGGTCGCCTTCGCGGCGAGCGCGGCACCCCGGCGGGGCGCGGCGGTGAGCGACGTGCGGATCAGGCCGCGCCGGTATTCGCCGGTCATCGTCATCGCGCCGACCACGACGACGAGGACCAGACCGGCGAACGTGCCGACGAGAGTCTGACTGATCGTCGTGCCGAGCCCGGCGGCGCCGGCCACGGCCGGGGCGATGTCGCCGGAGCCGCTGACCGTGAAGCCGTCGCCGGTCTGCTCGGCGCCGGGCGCCTGTCCTCCGGCGGGTGCTCTGCTTCCACCGGGGGCGTCGCCCGGTGCCGGCCCGGGCGGCGGGCCGCTGCCGATCGGGTGCTCGTCGGCGGTGCCGCCGATGCGTTCGGTCGTCCAGGTCGCGGACTGCCAGCCGCCGGTCGTGGTGAGGTGGTCGAAGCCGGCGGTGGCGAGGCTGGGGGCGCTGCTCGCGCCGGCCGCGCCGACCCCTTCCACGAACATCGGCGACGTGACGAACAGCCCGACCTCCGCGGTCGCCGGCAGATCCTTGAGGCGGACGGTGCCCACGCCCGTCCACGAGGTGCCGTCGGCGGACTCCAGGGCGGTGACGACGTCACCGGCGCGGGTCAGCCGCAGCCATCGCGGCGCCGACTCGGTGACGGCGCCCGGCTTCCCGGCCCGGTCGTGCACATAGTCGTGCTGCAGCCGCACGCCGTGCGCGCCGGTGACCATGACCGCCGCATACGTGGCGCCCTGCTGCGTGCCGCTCCTGACGATCAGGCCCGCCTTCGCCCACGGCACCAGCCCCGGCTGCGGCCCCTTGCCCGGCCCGTCGGGCGGCAGCTCGCCGGTCAGCGACGCGACCCGGACGGTGATGGTGCCGTCGCCGGCGAGGGGCCGGTGCACGAACGTGAACACGTCGGTGACCTCCTCGCCCCCTGGACCGACGGGCAGGCCGCAGCCGGAGCCGCACGTGCCCTCCATGCCTGGGAACAGGCCGAGACCGACGATGGCGGCGGCGGCCGCGGCCATGCCGATCAACCAGCCACGCACCGTCCTGAATTTCGTCCATTCCGCGTGTACGAGCCGTGCGAAGGCGCTCATGCCACCGCCTCCGACCCGGTTGCGGCGCGGAACTCGACGGCGTCGCGGGTCAGTTCGAGATATGCCTCCTCGAGGGTGGCCCGGTGCGACGAGATCTCCGCGAACGGCACGCCACGCGTGGTCAGCAGCGTCACGACGGCCTCGGCCGGCAGCCCGGTGACCGTCAGCGTGCCGGCGTCGGTGCGGCTGACGGAGGCGCCTTCTGCTTCCAGTACACCTGCCGCGACATCGATCGAAGAAGCACCTGCGCGCAGGGTGACTCTGCCTGCGGCGGCCGTCTTGAGCAGCGCGGCGATGTTGGTGTCGGCGATGACCCGGCCCCGGCCGGCGACCACGACATGGTCCGCGGTGTCCTCGAGCTCGCTCATGAGGTGACTGGAGACGAGGACGGCGCGGCCCTCCGCGGCGAGCCCGCGCAGGTGCTGGCGCATCCACACGATCCCCTCGGGGTCCATGCCGTTGAACGGCTCGTCGAGCATCAGCGCGGGCGGGTCGCCGAGCAGCGCGGCGGCGATCCCGAGACGCTGACGCATGCCGAGGGAGAACCCGCCGGCGGCGCGCCGGGCCACGGTCTGCAGGCCGGCCCGCTCGAGGACCTCGTCGACGCGGCGGCTCGGCAGCCCTTGTGAATGCGCGATCCACAGGAGGTGATTGCGCGCGGTGCGGCCGGGCTGCAACGCGCCCGCGTCGAGCAGCGAACCGAGGTGGCACAGCGGGCGGGTGAGGCTGCGATAAGGACGGCCGGCGACGAGCGCGGTGCCGGCGTCGGGCGCGTCGAGGCCGAGGATCACCCGCATCGTGGTGGACTTGCCGGCGCCGTTGGGCCCGACGAAGCCGGTGACCTGGCCAGGCTCGACGGCGAAGCTCATCCCGTCGAGGGCGGTGTGCGACCCGAATCGTTTGCGGAGTCCGCTGACGACAATCATGCGGTCCGTTGTACGTGGCGGCCGGTGACATCACGGTGACAGCGGCTGACACCTCACTGACACCTTCGGCCTGGCATGGTGGTGGCATGCGGGTGCTGGTGGTTGAAGACTTCGAGGTCCTGGCCAGGACGGTCGGGACGGGGCTGCGCCGTGAGGGCATGGCGGTCGACGTGGTCCTCGACGGCACGGAGGCGCTCGAGCGGCTCACCGTCAACAGGTATGACGTCGTCGTCCTCGACCGGGACCTGCCGGGCATCCACGGTGACGAGGTGTGCCGGCGGATCGTCGCGTCCCGTGCCAGCAGTCGCGTGCTGATGCTCACCGCGGCGAGCACCGTCAAGCAGCGCGTGGACGGCCTCGGCCTCGGCGCCGACGACTATCTGCCCAAGCCGTTCGACTTCGACGAGCTGGTGGCCCGCATACGGGCGCTCGCGCGGCGCCCCGCTGAGGCATTGCCGCTGGTGTACGAGCTCGGCGACCTGACGCTCGACCCATCCCGGCGGGTCGCGTCCAGGGGCGGGCGCCGCCTGGAGCTCAGCCCCAAGGAGTTCGGCGTCCTGGAGTGCCTGCTCGCCGCCGACGGCCGGCCCGTCTCCGCCGAGGATCTGCTGGAGCGGGTGTGGGACGAGGCGGCCGACCCGTTCACCACGGTGGTGAAGACGACGATCCGCCGGTTGCGCGGCAAGCTCGGCGCGCCCGAGCTCATCCACACGGTCCGCGAGGCCGGCTACCGAATCGGGGAGCCGTGAGCACCCGACGCCGGCCGCGCCGCGGGCTGCAGCTGCGGCTCACGACGCTGTATGCCGTGCCGTTCATCATCGCCGTGACGGCCGGCATCGCGCTGTTCTCCTTCGGGGAGAGCGTGTCCGCTCCCGCCGACGAAACCGTCGGCGGCGTCCGCATCATCCGTGACCCTCCGACCGACATCTACGAGGAGCGGATGTTCCGCGTCATCGCGCTCACGGTGCTGATCGCCAGCGTCGTCGCGGTGATCGGCGGTTGGATCACGGCCGGGCGGCTGCTGCGTCCGTTGCGCGCCATCATCGCCACGGCGCAGGACATCTCGGCGACGAGCCTGGACCGGCGGCTCGGGAAGACCGGTGACGACGACGAGTTCACGGATCTCGCCGAGACGCTGGACAGTGTCTTCGAGCGGCTGGAGGCGGCGTTCGCGTCGCAGCGGCGGTTCGTGGCCAACGCGTCCCATGAGCTGCGCACGCCGCTGGCCGCGGAGCGGGCGCTGCTGCAGGTCGCGCTCGCCGACCCCGACGCCACCGCCGACACCCTCCGCGAAGCGTGCCGCGAGGTGCTCGCTCTCGGCGCCGCCCAGGAGCGGCTCGTCGACGCCCTGCTGACCCTCGCCAGCGGCGAGCAGGGCATCGAGCAGGCGGAGCCGGTCGACCTGGCCGAGATCGCGGCCGCCGCGATCCGCCGCCGGTCGAGCGAGGCGAAGGTCCGCGGCGTCCGTGTCGACGCCACGCTGGGCCCGGCCGTCGGCGCCGGCGACCCACGCCTGGCGGAGAGCCTGGTGGCGAACCTGGTCGACAACGCGGTGCGGTACAACGTCGACGGCGGCTGGATCGAGGTCGTCACGTCCATGGTGCAGGACCCCACCCCTCCGACGACGCAGAGCACGGGCAGCCAGACGGGTCGGGCCGCGGCTCGGCTTGCGGCGCAGGGTGCGGACGCTTCGGTCCGGGACGCGCCTGGACCAGCGGCAGGGGGCGGGGCTCCGGCGGCGCGGGGCGTGGGCCGGCTTCTGCCGTGGGGTGCGGGCTCGCCGGTTCGGGGCGCGGCCGGGGCGACGGCGCGTGGCGCGGGTTCGACGGTGCGGGAGGTGGCCCGGCTGACGGTGCGCAACACGGGGCCGGCGGTCCCGGCGGACGAGATCGGGCGGCTGCTGCAGCCGTTTCAGCGATTGGAGGGGCAGCGGATCGGCCGGGCTGCGAGCGGGCACGGTCTCGGCCTTGCGATCGTGCAGGCCATCGCGACCGCCCACGGCGCCACGTTACGCGTCGTGCCCCGCCCGGAAGGCGGCCTCGACGTGACTGTTGACTTCCCGCTGCCCGTCGACCGCATCGCTTAGCTCGACCGACGCGGGCTGGGGCGGCCAGACGAGGAGTGTGCGGGCCGAGCATTGGGGGAGGGCGCGCGCCGGGCGTGGCCGTCGGGATGGCACGGGTTGGCGGGCCAGGTGAGGAGGGTGCGGGCCTGGGCGAGCAGCTGAGGAGGGTGCGGGCTGGGCGTGGTATCGGGACGGCGCGGGCTGGGGCGGTCAGGTGGGTGAGTGCGGCCGGGTTCGCCTTGGTCGGGAGGGGCGGTCGTGCGGCGCGGAGACCCGTGGTGCCGTGTCTGGCTGTCTGCCGTCCAGCGGCGCCGCAATGCCGGATTCTGGCGTTGCGCAGGGGTCGCGGTGCTGGATTGCCGCGTCGCGGAGTGGGCGCGGCGAGGGATTGGAGCGTCGTGCAGGGAGGTGGCTTCGTCGAGGGCCGTGGTCGCCACTTCTCGTTGGACCGGTGGGTTGGCAGCCTGCGGGGAGGTGGCGCGGGATGGGAGCGGCGATCGAGTGATGTTGCGTTGTGGTGGGCCGCTTGTCAGGGGCGTGGGAATCGGGTGACGAGGACTCGGGTTGCTTGATGACTTCGAGGCGCTGTCGGCGCGGCGGCGCACGTACGAGCGGGGGGCGCGGAGTCACGTCGCGGCCCGGGGGTAGGGCTGGTGGAGAAGCTGCCGCCGTTGAAGCCCGCGTCGGCGGCCGTCGTGGACGACGTGGAGCGGATGGCTGGGGGTGGCGCTGTTCCGGCGGCTGTACCTGGAGGTCGGCGACGGTGGGTTCGGCCCTGGAAACGGGCTCTTGAGTCTGCGGAGCGGCCTGGTCGAGCAGGTACGGCAGGCCACACAGGAGCCTGCCGGCCCGATGATGCTGTGCAGTTTGTGTCGTACGTCGATCTGGTCGACGGCTCCGTCTGGTCGAACGGGCCGGGTCGGGAGGGCGGGGCGACCATGGAGTTGTGGCCGCGCCACCTCACGCTCGGCGAATGGTTGTCGGAGTGGGTGTGGCGGCGGCTGTACCCGCCGTGGCGCAGCACGGATCCGGTGAGTGGGGAGCCGCGGCTCGCGACGTACGAGGAGACCGCCGCGATGCTCGGGGAGCACTGCTGGCTCGACGGGTGAGTGCCGGTCAGCAGGCGGCGCGGAAGGCGTCGAGGTGGAGGTTCTTGCGGATCGAGCTGAAGCGGAGGCCGGTCGCGGTCGGGCACAGGGAAGCCTTGTACTCGACGTGGAAGACGGGCTTGCCGGCGGTGATGAACGGGGTGAGCAGGGCGCATTCCTTCCACTGCAGGCACGATTCGTTGACGGCGAAGTCGAAGGACGGTTGCAGCTTGGTGATCTGGTCGAGGTCGTTCTTCAGGCCGACGGCCAGGCCGAGGGAGTGGGCGAGGTCGGCGACGCGGCGGTTGAACAGGAGCTGGTCGGCGGCGGTGAGGGGGAAGCCGGTGGGGTTGGCGTAGCCGTCCATGTTGTCGGGGTCGACGGCGTCGAAGCCCTTCGCCTTGCAGGTCGCGAAGCGGTCGGCGAGGATCGGGCGCAGCGTGTCCCACTGGCGGATGTCGAGCCACCGTTCGCCCGCCCAGCCGTCGAGGGCCTTGCCACGCACGGCGGCCGGGAAGCGGGCGGCGTCGGCGCGCCAGTCCTCCCAGGAGCCGGCGTCGACGTAGCAGAGCACCTTCCGGCCGGCCGCGTGCAGCTGGGTGACCTGGGCCTTCGTGGAGTCGGCGCCGTCGATGTCGTACACGTCGGCGGCGACGGACATGTCGAGCCTTCCGGTGAACTGCATCTGCCAGGTGGCGCCGACCGCCGGTTTCCACCAGGTCGCGGCGGAGGTCGCGGCGGATGCCGGTACCGTGGAGCAAACGACGGCGAAGATGGCTGTGACGGCCAGGAATACAGCGCGGGGGGTGTGTCGCATGCCTCGCCATCGGCCGGGCGTCGGGTGGCCTGATCTGACGGTCCGGCGGAATGCGCCGACCGGCCGGGGGACAGACAGCCCCATCTCCTGGTCGGTATGTGTTCGTGACAGCGGCGGCCAGGTGGCGTACGACCACCGCCCCGACACCGTGCTCTCCACAGCGAGTGTCGGCAAGCTGCTGCTGCTGATCGAGGTCGCCCGTGCGCTCCCGCTGGACCTGCCGTGTGACCGGCGGGACGTCGAGCCGGTGGCGGACTCCGGGTTGTGGCAGCACCTGCGCACCGACGTGCTGCCCGCGCACGACCTGGCGGTGCTGGTCGCGTCGGTGAGCGACAACCTCGCGACCAACGTGCTGCTGCACCACGTCGGCCTGGAGCGGGTCACGGCTCTCGGGCATGAGCTGGGGCTGGCGTCGACGGCGCTGCACGACATGGTCCGCGACGTGCGGACGGCCGCGCATCCGCCGCGGCTGTCGTCGGGCACCGCGTCCGAGCTGTCGTTGCTGCTGTACCGGCTGCCGGGGATCGACGGCGGCGAGCGGGTCCTGGACTGGATGCGCACGTCGGCGGATCTGTCGATGGTCGCGTCGGCGTTCGGGCTCGACCCGTTGTCGCACGACGGCCTGGTTCTGCGCAACAAGACCGGCACCGACGACGGCGTCCGGGCGGACGTCGGTGTCGTGAACGGTTGCGCGTACGCGGTGCTGGCCAACTGGCCGCCGGACGAGGCAACGGTCGGTGAGGTGCTCGCGACCATGCGTGAGCTGGGCGATGGGATTCGTGCGTTCGTGGGAAACTGAGGCATGCCGTACTCGCCGCGGGAGACCGTCCAGAAGACCGGGTTCAGCCTCGACACGCTGCGCTACTACGAGCGGATCGGCCTTCTTGACGGCATCGACCGCACCGCCGGCGGCCAGCGCATGTTCACCGACGACGACCTCGCGTGGCTGGAGGTCCTGCGCTGCCTGCGGGACACAGGCATGCCGATCGCGCGGATGCGTCGGTACGCAGAACTGGCCCGCGACGGCGACAGCACCTTCGCCGAGCGCGCCGAGCTGCTGGAGGAGCACGACCGGGACATCGAACGCAAGATCGCCGACCTGCGGGACGAGCAGTCGAGGATCAAGGAGAAGATCGGCTGGTACCGCACTGAACTCGACCGCTTAGCCCCCGCAGACGCCCAAACCCCCGCGTGACGGAAGGCCTCCCGCCCGCGCGGCCGTCGGCCCAGCGGTGGGCACGGTTGCCGCCGGCGGACGCTGACACGGTGGTGCACGGGCACCGGGCCGACCCCAGCCCGCGGGAGCGCAGCGCCAGACCGGGAGCGTGGCCGGGTCGGCTGGCACTGGAGCCGGTAGCGATGCGTGGGTGCCGGCGGGCGTCGATGCGGTGGCGGTGCGCGGGTGTCGAAGCAGTGGTGCGTTGTCGGGCGGCTATTAGCTGGTGGGAGCGTGGTCGTGCTGGCGGGTGTTGAGGTATGTGGGTGTTCGGCCGGGCGAGCGAGGTTGCTTCCGGTGGGTGTTGATGCGGTGGCCGCGCGCGGGTTCATGCGGGTGAGCGGCGTGGCTGGGCGGGCGCTACAGCGGTAATGGTGAACGGATGTCGTGCGGGTGGGCGGCGCGCCATGTCGGCGGTGTTGCGGCAGTGGTGATGCGCGGGTGTTGGTGAGGAGCGTGGTCGCGCCGGTCGGCGTCGGAGCCGTGGTGGTGCGCGGGTGTCTAAGCAGTGGCGGTGCGTTGTCGGGCGGTTGTCGGCGGGCGTTGTAGCGGTGGCGGTGCGCGGGTGTTGGGTCGGAGATGAGCGCGGGTCGGATCGGAGCGGTGGCGGCGCGTTTGCTGGGCGGGTTGTGAGGCGGTCGGGAGCGTGGTCGTGCCGGCGGGCATTGGGGGGCCGTGGTGGTCGGTGGGCAGCGTCGGTGAGTGGCGTGGTTGATGTGGGCGGGTGTTGATGCGGTGCGGGTGTCGGGCTGGTCGGGAGCTTGGCTGCGCTACCTGGCGTGAGGGTGCGTGGTGTTGGGCTCGCGGGAGCGCTTGTGGCGATCCGGCGAAGGGGAGTTCGCGTCCGGTGATGGCGGCGTGCCCCGGTAGCGACGCCGGTGAGCGGATGGCCACGGCGCACCGGTCGGCTGGTGGGCCTGCCCCGTTGGCGGACATCTGAGACTAAGCCGTGTTTGGTAAGTCGTTGTGGATCGCTGACCGTACGTCGGTGTGGCGGTGATCGTGAAATGGTGAGGTCTCCGGTAGTTGGTGGTTCGACCAAGAAGCACCAAGTCCGGAGACCTCGTGGACACCATAGCGGTGACGAGGCGGCATGACCTTACCGACGCGCAGTGGGCGGCGCTGGCCGCGGTGTTGCCTGCGGCGTCGGTGTTGGGTCGGCCGCTGAAGTGGAGCAGGCGGCAGCTGATCGATGGGATCCGGTGGCGGATTCGGGTGGGTTCGCCGTGGCGTGACGTGCCTGCTGTGTATGCGCCGTGGCAGACGTTGTACTGGTTGTTCCGCCGGTGGCAGCGTGACGGGACGTGGCAGCAGGTGTTGACCGCGTTGCAGGCGCACGCGGACGCGGCCGGGCGGATCCTGTGGGATGTGAGTGTGGATTCCACCAGCGTGCGGGCGCATCAGCACGCGGCTGGTGCCCGTCGGGACGGGGCGTTGCAGAAGGAACCGCCGGGTGGGGTTGACGTCGAACCGGACGATCACGCGTTGGGCCGGTCGAGGGGTGGGCGAACGACGAAGGTTCATTTGGCGTGTGAGCAGGGGCGTAAGGCGTTGTCGTTGCTGCTGACGGCTGGGCAGCGTGGTGATAGCCCGCAGTTCGTGCCGGTGCTGCGTGGTATCCGGGTGCCTCGGCTCGGTGGTGGTCGCCCGCGGACCCGTCCGGATCGGGTGCTGGCCGACAAGGCGTATGCCGGGAAGGGCAACCGCGACTATCTGCGTCGGCATGGCATCCGGGCGACGATCCCGATCATGGCTGATCACGCCGCGCACCGGCGCAAACGCGGGTCGAAGGGCGGCCGGCCGCCGGCCTTCGACCCCGAGTTGTACAAGCAGCGCCACGCCGTGGAGTGCGGGATCAACCAGCTCAAACACAGCCGTGGCATGGCTACCAGGTACGACAAGCTCGCCGTGCGCTACCAAGCCACCGTCACCATCGCCGCCATCAACAAGTGGCTCTGACCCGACGTACCAAACGTGTCTTAACGCCCGTCCATCGCCGCGTCGAACCGGTCGGCGAGGTCGATGAACTCGTCGCCCCACCCGCTGGAGAACGCGACCTCCTGGATGGGCCCAGTCGGCGCGAACAAAACCCTCAATCCAGCAGGTGTACCGCCGGCCCGCACGACGGACAGCGCGAGGTCCACCTCCGCCGCCGCCTCACCGTCCAGAAACGACGACCGCGCGAAGTCATTGTCGGGCCGGGCCAGCCACGCCCGCGTCTCCACCAGCACCTCCGCCAGCGCCTCCTGCTGCAGCCCCGCGACCGCCTCGGCCCAGAAGCGCTCGTGCACCGCCCGGTACTCGGGGTCGAGGTTGCGGTGCACGACCCACTTGGCGTCGCCGAGACCCAGGCCCGACGCGTCGTGGAGCGCTCTGATCACCACGATCGGCGACCCGTCGCGCCGGAGCAGCTCCGCGGCCACCTGATCCGCGTCGGCGCCGGCCGCGACCATCGCCCGGGCCACCGCCGTCTGCTCCGCCACGCGGCGCCGGTGCTCATCGAAGAACTCCTGGTCGGTCACGCGCGAAGCGTATCGCCGCGGCTACATCCACTTACCAAACACGGCTTAGGAGTCTGTGGGCGCCGGGGACCTGGGGTGTGGTCGGGGATCAGCTGGTGCCGCGAGGTTGCTGCGTCGGTGTGGACCGGCCGGGTGATGCTGGTCGGCCCGGGGCCTTGAGGAGGGCGGCGACGCGGTTCTGCTCGGTGGGCTGGGGCTACAAGCGCTGCGGGGTGTCGATGGCCGCGGCGCGGGTCGGCGTGGATCTGCGGTGTGGCCGGGATCAGCTGGTGCCGTGGGGACGCTGCGTCGGCGGTGAGCACGTTGCCGTCGGCGAACGTTGACGCGGTGCACGGGTGCCGGGCCGATGGGGAGTAGTGCTGGTCGGCGCTGGGGGTTCGAAGAGGGCGGTGGCGTGGTCGGTGTCACGCTGGGGTTGTGAGCGGTGCGGGGGTGCTGAGGTCCATGGCGCAGCGGATCAGGGTGGCCAGGGCGGGGGAGCGGCTGTGTGGGGGCCAGGCGATCACCGTGGTCACCGTGGGGGCGTCCAGGACGGGGACGGCGACCAGGTCGGGGCGTAGCTGGGAGCGGCATGAGGAGGGCAGGGTGGCGACGACCATGCCCAGGGCGATCAGCTGGTAGAGCTGCGTGCTGTCGCGGACCAGCGGGCCGGGTGAGGCGGGGGCGGCGGGGGCGGCAGTGGCGCCGGGCCAGGTGGGGAACGGCTCGCCGGCCAGGTCGGCGGTGAGCAGGTGGGTGCGGGCGGCTAGGCGGTGGCCGGCGGGTAGCACCGCGACCTGGCCCTCGGTGTGCAGCTCCTCGATGTCCAGGCCGGTTGTGTCGTCGAAGGGCAGGTGCAGCAGTGCCACATCGGCGCGGCCGTCGCGGAGCAGGCGTTCCTGCTCGCCGATGCCGCACAGGAGCACCTCGATGGTGGCGGCGGGGGCGGTTGCGGTGTACGCCGAGAGCAGCGCGGGCAGGAGGTCGCCGGCCGCGCCGGACTTCGTGGCGAGCACGAGCTTGGCGGCGGGGTGGCCGGCGCGGCGGGTGCGGCGGTCGGCGGCGGCGACCGCGTCCAGGGCGGCGCGGCCCTCGCGGAGCAGGACCTCGCCCGCCGCGGTGAGCGCGACCGAGCGGCTGGTGCGCTCCAGGAGGGTGACGCCGAGGCGGCGCTCCAGCTGGCGGATCGCCCGCGACAGCGGCGGCTGGGCGATGCCGAGGCGCGTGGCGGCCCGGCCGAAGTGGAGCTCCTCGGCGACCGCAACGAAGTACGCCAGCTCGCGCGTTTCCATACCGCTACGGTATCGGTCCTGACCCAGACGGTGTTGGCGGCCCGCGCGGGGGCGGACCAGCATCGTGGGCATGAACACTGCAGCAACCGTCGCGCTGGTGACCGGCGCGAACAAGGGGATCGGGTACGAGATCGCAGCGCGGCTCGGGGCGCTCGGGTGGCGGGTCGGGGTCGGGGCCCGCGACGCCGGGCGGCGCGAGGAGGCGGTGGAGAAGCTGCGCGCGGGCGGCGCGGACGCGTTCGGGGTCGCGCTCGACGTCACCGACCAGGCGAGCGTCGACGCGGCCGCGGCGCGACTGGACCAGCTGGACGTGCTCGTCAACAACGCCGGGATCATCGGTGGCACGCCGCAGGTGCCGAGCACCGTCGACCTGGCCGTCGTACAGGCGGCCGTCGACACCAACGTGTACGGGGTGATCCGCGTGACCAACGCGATGCTCCCGCTGCTGCGCCGGTCCGCGCGGCCGCGGATCGTGAACATGTCGAGCTCCGTCGGCTCGTTCGCGGAGCAGACCGACCCGCAGGGGCCGCTGAACGGGATGCCGCCGTCGGTGGCGTACGCGCCGTCGAAGGCATTCCTGAACGCCGTCACCGTCCAGTACGCCAAGGAACTCCGCGACACGGCGATCCTGGTCAACGCCGGCTGCCCCGGCTACTGCGCCACCGACCTGAACCACCACAGCGGCTTCCGTACCCCGGAGCAGGGCGCGGCGATCGCGGTGCACCTCGCGACCCTGCCCGACGACGGACCGTCGGGCGGCTTCTTCGACGACGAGGGCCCGGTCCGCTGGTAGGAGACTGGTAGCGGCGACGCTACGCGAACGCCGGGTCGCTGCTGGAGATCAGGGCGAGTGAGACCGTGCCTCCCGTGAGCGCGGCGCGGGCGGCGGGGCCGCGGTCCGGCAGCTCGGTGAAGGCGCCGGGGCGCAGGGCGTACACGTCGGCGAGCGACTGCCGGCACGGGAAGCCGGCCGGGCACTCGGCGGGTCCACCGAGGACGGTCGCGGTGCCCGAGCAGGCGTGCGCGAACTCGCCGCGGGCCCGGTCGTTGAGGAACGCGGCGTAGCTGCCGGTGTACTCGGGCGCCAGGGTGACGCTCCCGGACGTCAGCGCCACGTGCAGGGCGGCGCGGTCGGCCAGCGTGCGCACCGTGGTCCGGTAACCGGCGGCCTCGAGCGAGATCCGGTACAGGTGCGCGACGACCTGCTGCTCCGGCAGCCCGGTCGTGCCGATCGTCAGGCCGTACGTGATCCGCAGGTCCACCTTCTTCGTGAGCCCGTTCGCGGCCGCGAACTCCTGCGCGACGTCGGCGGGTGCGGCGTGATCGGCCTCGATGCGCCGGTTGAGGCCGGCCAGCTTGCGGGTGTCGAGGGCGGTGGACACGAGGTCGAGCTGCTGCACCACCGCGGCCACGACGCCGTCGCGCCGCATGACCGGCAGGATGTTGTCGGCGCGGACGCCGGCCGCCCGGTCGATCTGCTGCCGGACCGGCGTGCCGCCAGCTTCGCCGCCTGGCTGCAAACCCACCCCGGCGCCGAGGTGATCTGCCGGGACCGGGCCGGCGGCTACGCCGAAGGCGCACCGGCCGCGATCCAGGTCGCCGACCGGTTCCACCTGCTCTACAACCTGACCCACGCGGTCGACCGTGTGGTCCGCGCGCACCGCACATGCCTACGGGACCGACCCGTGCAGGAAGCCGTCACCCAGCCCGCACCACCGCCTCCCGCTGATCACGGCCGCCGAGCCGAGTTGACCCGGCAACGCCACGCCGAGATCCACGCCCGGCAGCGAACGCAGCGTCCGACGACTGCTGCACACTTGGCGCGTCAGCGCCGTGCCACCCCACCGCGATCCCGCCCGCCACACCGAAACCGCGGCAGGTCACCAGCTGGATCATCCAAACCGTCGGCGACCGCAGCAAACAGGACCAATTCGGCCGCGCCGGCTTCGACCTGCTCCGCCGCCGCGTCGTCCTCGCCGAACAGCCCAGACGCTCCGATTCGCGAACTTCGTGCCAGAGCCCAAAGCTCGCAGCCGCGCGGAACTGGGCGCTCAGGATGAAGCGGAAACGGGCGCTCGGGATGAAGCGGGAACGGCTCAGCAGGTGGGTGGGGCGGTGTTGGCCGCGGCGGCGACCGGGGTGGTGGCGGCGGCCGACGGGGACTCCGACGGCGACGGAGAGGGGGAGGGCGACGGGGAGGGCGGGGCCGGGCTGTACATGAGGGTGGGCGTCTGCTGGAACGCCGACGAGCCGAGGGCGATCCCCGGCAGCGTGACCTGGTGGCCGGAGGCGTCCGTGACGCGCAGGGTGACCGGGCCGGTCAGGCCCGACGGGCCGGTCCACGTGTTGTCGGTGTTGTGCTTCAGCGGCGTCCAGCCGGCGGCCGTCTGGAGCTCCACAGTGGACAGCCGGTTGCCGTGGTTGTCCAGGACGACCGAGAGGGACGAGTAGCCGGTGCCGCCCTTGGCGCGGACCTTCAGGGGGCCGGCGAGGTCGGGGTCGCGGACGGTGCCGTAGGTGATCTGGATGATGCCGGCGCTGACGGAGCCGATGCGGGAGAAGGCGCCCTTGCTCAGGTCGATCTTGCCGGCGGGGCAGGACGGGCACTGGTCGACGACCTGCACGTTGGTGGTCTGGCCGTTGGGGCCGGTCACGGCGAGGTAGGAGCCGCACGCCGCGCCGCCGGCCCACTCGGCGGGGCCGATCGCGGCGTAGGCGTCGGTCGAGGGGGCGCCGAGGTTGCACATGCCGTTGCGGTTGGTGCTGTAGTAGGAGGCGCTGCCGGAGCGCACGTTCTCCACCACAGGCGCTTGGAGAGGCGCGGCAGGGACCGCGGCGCAGGCGGCCTCGCCGGTGTCCTGCAGGACGAGCACGAGTGACACGACGACGGCGAGCACGCCGCCCGCGGCAGGGACGATCCAACGCAGGTGACGGCGCTCCATGGGTCCGGGAGTCTAGAAGGCCGACCGCGAAACCCGAAATCGACGACAAGAAGCACAATGAGTGCACACAGTCGTTGACATCGAGGCATCGACGGGCGTCTCATGTGTGGATGCGCAGCGTAGCGTTGTTGGTACTTGTCGCGGGCATTCTCGCCGTCCCGGCGCCCGCCGCCGCGGACCCGCCGGTCTGCGGCCCGCCGGTCGTGAGCACCACGCAGCCCGGCTACACGGTCGCGGATCCGGACTGCGACGTGAACGGCACGCCGTTCGTGCCGGTCAACGGGTCGAGCGTGTGGACCGGGATCGCCGACGGTGCGGCGTACCGCATCGAGAAGCCCGCCGACTGGAACGGCGAGCTGGTGCTGTACGCGCATGGGTACCGCGGACTCGGCACGACCGTGTTCGTCGACAGCCCGTCGCTGCGCGCGCACTACCTGTCGCGCGGCTTCGCCTGGGCCGCGTCCAGCTACGCGACCAACGGCTACGACGTCGGGCAGGGCGTGCGCGACTCGTACACCCTGATCGACCGCTTCAAGGAGCACACCGGGCTGCGCGCCAGGTCCGTCTACATGACCGGCGCGTCGATGGGCGGGCACGTCACGGCGGTGGCCATCGAGGAGCACCCGCAGGCGTTCGTCGGCGCGATGCCCGTCTGCGGCGTCCTCGGCGACGCGGAGCTGTTCGACTACTTCCTCGACGCGAACGTGACCGCGGCGGCACTGACCGGCACCGCCATCACGTTCCCGAAGGCGCCCGTGGATCCGTCGTTCCAGGAGGTGTACCGGCAGCAGGTCGCCCGGCAGGTGCCGCTGCTCGGGCAGGGGGCGGGGCTGACCGCGCTGGGCCGCACGTGGGGCGACTTCGTCGAGCAGCGCAGCGGCGGTACGCGGCCGGGCTTCGACAACGCGATCGCCTACTGGAGCGCGCTGCCCGGGATCCCGCCGCTGACCACGGTGCCGTTCCTGTTCGGGGTCTACCCGGGGCTGTCCGGCGGCACCGCCGGCATCGCCGAGGGCAACCTCACGTCGAACCGGTTCACGCTGTACCAGAGCGACGACAGCCCGTGGCTCAGCCGGGACGAGCTGCGGGTCAACCGCGACGTCCTGCGGGTCGACCGCACCGACCGGCCGTCGCGGGACCTGTCCGGGGTGCCGCGCGTCGACGGGCGGCCGCGGGTGCCGGTGCTGTCGATGCACACGATCGGCGACCTGTTCGTGCCGCTGTCGATGGAGCAGGAGTACGCGCGCCGCGCCGCCCTGCAGGGCCGCGGGAAGCTGTTCGTGTCCCGCGCGGTGCGGGCGCTCGGGCACTGCGAGTTCACCGTGCCGGAGCTCGCGCAGGGCTTCGACGACCTGGTTTCGTGGGTCAGGACCGGGCACCGGCCGGCCGGCGACGCGATCCTGGACCGGCGGGCCGTGGCCGCGGACGACTTCGGCTGCCGGTTCACGCTGACGCAGCGCCCGACCTTCGGGGCCGCCTGCCCCGCCTGAAATGCCGCCCGCTCCGCCTGAAATGCCGCCTGCCCGCCTGAAGTGCCGCCTGCCCGCCTGAAGTGCCGCCTGCCCGCCTGAAAATGAGGGGCGAGGTCGCCGCGGTCCCCGGTACGGTGGCCGCAGCAACTTCCGGTGCGCCGGTGACGGTTACTTCTCTCAAAAAGCGCGCCGTCACCACCGAAGATCTCGGGAGCTGCCCATGCTCGGCGACATCGCCGGCTTCTCCGGCGCGGTCCGCGTGGACCGTGCCGGCGTGACGGAGTTCGCCGCGGCGTATGGGCTCGCCGACCGCGCGGCGGACGTGCCCAACACGGTCGGGACCAGCTTCGGCGTCGCGTCGGCCACCAAGGGGCTGACGGCCCTCGCCGTGATGAGCCTCGTCGAGGACGAGACGCTCGCGCTGGACACGCCCGCGCGGGACCTGCTCGGCGCCGACCTGCCGCTCATCGGCGCGGACGTCACGGTCGAGCACCTGCTGGCGCACCGGTCCGGGATCGGCGACTACTTCGACGAGGACGCCGCCGGCGACATCACCGACTTCGTGCTGCCGGTGCCGGTGCACGAGCTGGCGGACACCGAGGACTACCTGAAGGTCCTCGGCGGCCATCCGGCGAAGTTCCCAGCCGGCGAGCGGTTCGCGTACTGCAACAGCGGCTACGTCGTGCTCGCCCTCATCGCCTCCCGCGCCGCCGGGGTGCCGTTTCACGACCTCGTCGCGCGGCGGGTGTGCGAGCCGGCGGGGATGACCGGGACCGGGTTCCCGCGCTCCGACGAGCTGCCCGCCGGCGCGGCGCGGGGCTACCTGCACGCGTCGGGCTCCGACCGGACCAACGTGTTCCACCTGCCGGTCCGCGGCAGCGGCGACGGCGGCGCGCACTCGACGGTCGCGGACTTCAGCGCGTTCTGGACTGCGCTCTTCGCGGGGCGGATCGTGCCCGGGGCGCGGGTGCGGGAGATGCTCCGGCCGCGCAGCGTCGCGACCGAGGGGCCCCGGCGCTACGGGCTCGGCTTCTGGCTGCACGGGACCGGCCCGGCGGTCACCCTCGAAGGGTATGACGCGGGCGTGTCGTTCCGCAGCGTCCACGACCCGGACACCGCACTGACGTGGACCGTCGTGTCGAACACGTCCGACGGCGCGTGGCCCGTCGCCCGGCGCCTGGCCGAGCTGCTGGCCGGAGGCTGAGTCCAAGATCCGACGGGTCGGCCCCGGGGCGCCCGCCGGCGGATAGCGTGGCGACCGTGACGCGGCTCGACTTCCGGATCCTGGGCCCGCTGGAGGTCCAGCCGCCCGGCGGCGCGCCGCTGGACCTCGGCGCGCGCAAGCAGCGGGCCGTCCTCGCGCTGCTGCTGCTCGACCCCGGCCGGGTCGTGTCGCTCGACCGGATCATCAACGGGCTGTGGACCGGCGAGGCGCCGTCGAGCGCGACCAGCACGCTGCAGGTGTACATCTCGCAGCTGCGGCGCGTCCTCGAGCCGGGCCGCCCGCCGCGGACCCCGCCGTCGGTGCTGGTGACCCGGGATCCCGGGTACCTCCTCGCGATCGACGCCGGGCAGGTCGACGCGGCCCGCTTCACCCGCGGCGCCGAGGACGGCCGGGCGCGGCTCGTGGCCGGCGCGTACGCCGAGGCCGAGACCCTGCTCACCGCGGCCCTGCGGGAGTGGCGGGGCGGGCCGCTGGCCGACTTCGCCGACGAGGAGTTCGCGGGCGCGGTCGCCGCGCAGCTCGGCGAGGTGCACGACGGCGCCGTCGAGGACCTCGTCGACGTCCACCTCGCCACCGGGCGGCACGCGGCGGCGGCAGCGGCGTCCGTGGCGCTGCTGGACCGGCACCCGTTCCGCGAACGGTCCTGGGGTCAGCTGATGCTCGCCCTGTACCGCGACGGCCGCCAAGCCGACGCGCTCGCCGCGTTCCGGCGGGCGAGGACGGTCCTCGACGAGGAGCTCGGCCTGCCGCCCGGCCCGCACCTGCGCGACCTGGAGGCGGCCATCCTCCGCCACGACCCGGCGCTCACCCCCTCCGCCGGCACCCCCGGTTTTGCGGCGCCCGGCGCCGCTGTGAAGGCGTCGCCCGGCGCCACCGTGAAGGCGTCGCCCGGCGGCACGGTGCAGGCGCCACCCGGCGCCGTGGTGAAAGCGCCGCCCGGCGCCGCCGTGGAGGTGGCCGAGCGCCCGCCGGGGACGGTGCTCGTCGGCCGGGAGCGGGAGGAGCGGCACCTCGACGAGCGGCTCGCCCAGGCGGCCGCCGGCCAGGGCGGCGTCGTCCTCGTCGTCGGCGAGGCCGGGCTCGGCAAGACGCTGCTCGCCGAGCGGGCCGCCGCCCTCGCGGACGGGCACGGGCTGCGGGTCGCGTGGAGCCGGTGCGTCGAGGCGAGCGCCACCCCCGCGTTCTGGCCGTGGGCGCAGATCCTGCGGGCGCTGCCCGACACCGACGGCCGGCGGCACCTGCTCGATGTGCTCGCCGGGCGCGGCGAGAGCGGATGGCGGGCCGAGGAGCCCGGCACCGCCCTGTTCCACCTGCACGAGGCGGTCGCCGAGACGCTGTCGGAGTGCGCCGCCGGGCAGCCGCTGCTGCTCGTCGTCGACGACCTGCACGTCGCCGACGCGTCGTCGCTCCAGCTGCTCGCGCACCTGGCGCCCGCCCTGCACCGGCGGCCGATCCTGCTGCTGGGCACGATGCGCCCGGACGTCGCCGACGGCGACCCGGCGCTGCGGGAGACCCTCGCGCTGCTGGCGAACGAGCGCGGCGCCGACCGGATCCGGCTCGGCTCGTTCACGGCGGGTGACGTCGCCGCGTACCTCCACGACAGCGCGGGCGGCGACGCGCCCGGCGAGGTCGTCCTGGCGCTGCTGGAGCGCACCGGCGGCAACCCGTTCTACCTGAAGGAGCTGCTGCGGCTGCTCACCAGCGAGCACCCCGGCGGCTGGGGCACCGCGCAGGCCGTCGCCGACCTCGACGTGCCCGAGGGGGTCCGGGACGTCGTCGGCCGGCGCGTGTCACGGCTGCCGGAGGCGACCCAGGCGATGCTGCGCACGGCGGCGGTCATCGGGCGCGACGTCGAGCTGGTCCTGCTGGAGGCCAGCACCGACGCCGAGAACGAACAGGTGATGAGCGCCCTGGAGCCCGCGGTGGTCGCGGGCCTGCTCACCGAGGTGCCCGGCACCTGGGACTACCGGTTCTCGCACGCGATCGTCCGCGACACCCTCTACGGCGCGCTCACCCGGCTGCAACGCTCCCGGCTGCACCTGCGGGTCGGCGCGGCCCTCGAAGCGTTCGACCAGCCCGACGACCCCGCGCTGCTCGGCCGGCTCGTGCACCACTTCACCATGGCGGCGCGGCTCGGTGGCGCGGAGCGGGCCGTCGGCTACGCGCGGCGGGCCGCCGACCTGTCGATGGCGCAGCTGGCGTACGACGAGGCCGCCACCTACCTGGAGTCGGCCCTCGGCGCGCTGGACCCGACCCGCCCGGGCGCGGCCGCCGACCGGTGCCGGCTGCTCGTCCAGCTGGGCGTCGCGCGCCGTGCCGGCGGGGACCTCGCCGGCACACGCGCCGTCCTCGACGAGGCGCTCACCCTCGCCCGGCAGCTCGGCGACGACGACCTGACCATGGACGCGGCCACGCTCTTCGGCGGGGTCACGCTGTGGACGTGGCGGCCCTACCTGGTCGTCGACGAGCGGATGATCGGCATCCTCCGCGACCAGCTCGCCCGCCTCGGCGACACCGACCCGCGGCGCCGGGCCGTCCTCCTCGGCACCCTGGCGGTCGAGCTGTACCACAGCGAGCACCGGCCGGCCGGGGAGGCGCACGCCGCGGAGGCCGTGGCGATCGCCAGGCGCACCGGCGACGCGGAGCTGCGCGCCCGCACCCTCGACAACCTCTGGAATGTCGCCCTGGTCCCGCAGGCCGAGCGGCTGCGCCGGGCCGCCGTCGACGAGCTGCTCGCCATCGACGGGCTGCCGCGCACCGTGGAGCTCACCGGCCGGCTGCACCGCATGATGAGCGCCGTGACCGCCGGTGACCTCGCCACCTTCGAGACCGACCTGGCCCGCGCCGTCCACCTCGGCGACCAGCTGCGCACCGGGGTCCTCGCCGCGCAGGTCCGCTACGCGCGGGCCGGCCGGGCGATGCTCGACGGCCGCTGGGACGACGGCGAGCGGCTGGTCGGCGAGGCGTTCGCCCTGCAGGCGCACACCAGCCTGTGGGGCACCCACTGGATCCGGCTGGCCATGCTATACACCAGCCGGCGCTTCCAGGGAAGGCCCGGTGAGCTGCTCGACGAGCTGGTCCGCCGCGCCGACGAGCCGCACCTGGAGCTGCTGCGCCCGACCGCGGTCCTGGCCGCCTGCGAGTCCGGCGACGAGGACCGCGCCCGGCGGCTCGTCGACCGGTGGGGCACGCGGCGGGAGATGCTGTGGTGCTGGAACCTCGTGGCGTTCCAGTGGGCGCTCGTGGCGGCGCGGCTCGACCTGCCGCAGTGTGCCGAGTTGTACGAGGAGGTCCTCCCCTTCGCCGACCAGTGGGCCACGGTCGGGACGGGCTGCGCCACGTGGGGCTCGATGCACTACGCCCTCGCCGCGCTCGCGCACGCCCTCGGCCGTCGAGACGAGGGCCTCGCGCACGCCACGCTGGCCCTGGAGGCGCACCGCCGGCTCGGCGCCGCCCATCTCGAGGCCGCAAGTGTCGCTCAAGTCGCGCGTTTAAGTGGTGCTTAACCGGCAGCCAAGCGCTGTCCTGCACCGTGGTCCGTGGCGCCGCTGCACGCGCCCCGAACCTTGAGGAACCTCTGATGACTGCATCGACCGACCTGTCCTTCGCCGACCTCGCCGCCGCCGTCAACGGCCCGGTGCTCCTGCCCTCCGATGACGGCTTCGCGGAGGAGATCTTCGCCTGGAACGTCGCGAACCCGCACCGACCCGCCGTCGCCGTCGGTGCCACCAGCATGGCCGACGTCGCCGCGGCGGTCAGGTGGGCCGGCCGTCACGGCCTGCCCGTCGCCGTCCAGGCCACCGGCCACGGCGCCGTCCGCCCCGCCGTCGACTGCGTCCTGATCACCACCAGCCGCATGCAGTCCCTGTCCGTCGACGTCGCCGGCAAGCGCGCCCGTGCCGCGGCCGGGGTCCGCTGGTCACAGGTCATCGAGGCGGCCGCACCGCACGGCCTCGCCCCGCTGAACGGATCCTCGTCGCAGGTCGGCGTGGTCGGCTACACGCTCGGCGGCGGCCTCGGCCCCCTCGGCCGCACCTTCGGCTTCGCCGCCGACCACGTCCGCTCCGTCGAGATCGTCACCGCTGACGGCGTCGTCCGCACCGTCGACGCCGCCCACGAGAGCGACCTCTTCTGGGCCGTCCGCGGCGGCAAGGGCAACTTCGGCATCGTCACCGCCATCGAGTTCGACCTCTTCGACGTGCCGTCGCTGACCGGTGGCGGCTTCTACTTCCCGGCCACCCACGCCGCCGAGGTCCTGCACGCCTACCGCGCGTGGGCGCCGACCCTGCCCGAGCGGATGAACACGTCCCTCGCCATGCTCCGCCTGCCCCCGCTGCCGCAGCTGCCCGAGCCGCTGCGCGGGGCGTTCGTGGTGCACCTGCGGGTGGCGTACGTCGGCGACACCGACACGGCCGCGGAGCTGCTCGCCCCCATGCTCGCCGCCGCCCCGGTCCTGCTCGGCGGCGTCGGCGACATGCCCTACCAGGCCGTCGACTCCATCCACCAGGACCCGGTCGACCCCACGCCCACCCGCGAGGGCGGCGCCCTCCTCGGCGACCTGACCGCGGCCACCGTCGAGGGCCTGCTCGCCACCGCCGGCCCGCAGGTCGACGTCCCGCTCATCATGATCGAGCTCCGCCACCTCGGCGGCGCCCTCTCCCGCCCGCCGGCCGTGCCGAACGCGATCCCCGGCCGCGACGCCGCCTTCTCGCTCTTCGTCATCGGCCTGGGCGTCCCGGAGCTGGTGCCGGCCGTCGACGCCGTCACCGCCGCGGTCCTGGCCTCGGCCGCGGACGCCACCGTGCCGGGCGGCTTCATGAACTTCTCCGGCGGCGCCGGCCCCGAGGCGCTCCAGTCCAACTGGCCTGCCCCGGACCGCGACCGCCTGCTGCGCATCAAGCGCTCCTACGACCCGACCAACGTCTTCTCCACCAACCAGTCCCTCCTGCCCTGACCCGTCGGGGCCCGGCGCCGGCCTTCCACCGGCGCCGGGCCCCGAACAGGATCCACCGGCCGCACCGGCGCGGGACTCACCGCCGCTCGTCATGCTGTGGAGTGCGGCATCGATCAGCTCAGTCGACCGCCGCCACCACCCCGGTCGCCGCCGCGGCCAACACCGCCTCACCCACCTGCTGAATGGGTGCTGTTTCGGCAACCGGATCCTCGGCATGGCCTTCTCGCCGCTGCTGGGGATCGCGGTCCGCCGCGCCGAAGGGTCGGTCTGCCCGAACGGCGCGGGGTCGACGGGCCGTGGGCGCTGCACAAGGCGATCGCGGCGGTTCCGGGGTGCGACATCCGACCTGCGAGCGCGACTTCGTTTCCAGCCGCACAACGACCCCGCCCGCCGGCATCACCGAGCTCCTGGATGGCGGACAGGTGGGCTGCCTGGCTGCGCGGCGGGGTGCGGGGGTGGGCGGCGGCGGGATCTGCGGCGCAGGGTGATGGTGAGCCAGGTGAGCATGGCCAGGGCCCACAGGGCGACGAAGACCGTGGTCGCCGCCCAGCGGGCCAGTGGGAGCACCGACGGGGCGGGGGATGGGCCGCCGAAGGCGCCGGCCGTCACCAGGTCGGTGGCGACGTCCACGTCCCAGATGACGCCCTTGGGCTTGGTGAGCAAGGACTTCGTGGTGCCGGCGGGGGTGAGGGCCAGGAGGTCGGCGTCGGAGACGGCGCGGTAGGCGGCCGGTGGGTCGTAGGAGGGCTCGCCGCCGTTCGTCTCGTCGGTGTAGCGGACCAGGACCGCGGTGCCGTCGCGTTGCCAGCCGGCGAGGCGGGCCGTGGCGCCGCCGAAGGTGGGGAACGTCGTGGGGAGCGCGGTGCCGGTCGTGGTGGACAGGACGGTGAGGCGCCAGGACCTGGCGTTGCGGGCGACGTTGGAGCAGGCCGTGGTGCAGCCGTCGGCGATGGTGAGGACGCCGAGGCCGGTGCCGTCCGCGGTGTACGACCACGGGCCGCCGAGGTGGGCGCCGGCGGGCAGGGTGGCGAGCGGGCGGCGGGTGCCGGTGGCCGTGTCGACCAGGGCGAGCTCGCGGCCGAGCTGGACGGCGACGGTCCGGCCGTCGGGGGAGAAGGCGGCGGCGCCGCGGCGGGTGCGGCCCAGGTCCAGCAGGTGCGTCGCGGCGCCGGAGCCGACGTCGAGCAGCCACAGCGCGCCGTTGTCGGACCCGGTGGTGTCGGCGCCGTCGAAGGGCGTGTCGGCCCAGGAGGACGCGCCGAACCGGTGCACCAGCAGGCGGCGGCCGTCGTGGCTCCAGGCGACCGGGACGGCGGGACCGGAGCCCTGGTGGCGCCGCTCCTCGCCGGTGGTCAGGTCCACGATGGACACGTCGGTGTCGCCGGTGCCGAGGAGGCGTTCGTACGTGCCGTTGCCCGCGGCGTAGCGGCCGTCCGGGGACAGCAGCACGTCCTGGCCGGCCTGCAGGTAGGTGGCGCCGAAGGGCAGGACGCGGTAGGAGCCGTCGCGACCGATCGCGCTGATGCGGCTGCCGTACGTGAAGGGCAGGTCCATCGCCTGGTAGCCGCCCCCGCCGCTGACCAGCAGCGCGGCCGGGCCTCGGGGCGAGCCGGCCACGCCGGCCTGCCAGGGCCAGGGCTCGTGCAACCGCCCTGGTACGGTGCTCGTCCCGCTCGCCGGGACCACAGCGCCGTCGACCCCGCTAAGTGCAATGGAAGCGGCAAATGCCAGTACAATAGCGAAAATGGCAAATGTCGACATTTGTACGCGGTGACGGCGGCGGCCGCGGCGGAACAGGTCGGACGGGACGCGGGCGGCGGGCATGTCGTCGGCGGCGGCCGCCAGGCGGCGGGCTAGCTCCTGCGTCATCCTCGGACCTCCAGTTCGGAAGGGTCGCCGAGCAGCTCCGGGGCGATGGTCCGCAGCCGGGCGAGCGCGTCGCGGGTCTGGCTCTTCACCGTGCCGACGCGGCAGCCGAGGATGTCGGCGGTCTGCGCCTCGGTGAGGTCCTCGAAGTAGCGGAGCACGATCACGGCGCGCTGCCGCGGCGCCAGCCTGGCGAGCGCGGCGCGGACGGCCACGCTGCCGGTGACCGCGTCGGACTCGTCGGGGCCGGGGCGGTCCGGCGGGTGCGCGACGTGGACGGTCCGCCCGCGGTGCCGCCGCCACGCGGACACGTGCTGGTGGTAGAGGGCGCGGCGGACGTACGGGTCGGGGTCCCCACCGGCCGCGATCCGCCCCCACCGGCCGGCCACCCGCAGCAGCGTCTCCTGCACCAGGTCCTCGGCCAGGTGCCGGTCCCCGGTGAGCAGGAACGCGATCCGCGACAGCGCGGCGACCCGCTCCCGCACGTACGCCAGGAACGACTCCTCTGCGTCCACGTCCACCTCCACACCCTCCGACACGCCGCCGCGCCGGGAAAGGAGGGGTGTGATCCAGGTCGAGTTTCTGCGTCGATTCTTGCGTCGATTTGGGTTGGGCGGGTATCAAGGGGGCAACGGAAGTTCGATCGTCGAAATATTTGTCTCCGGAAGGTACAGAGCGTGGGCACACGAGTGACGGCGGCCGTCACGAGCCGGTTCGGCGCGGTCCTGATCCTGCTGGTCACGGTGGGGCTGACGGCGCTGGTGTTCCTCACCTCGCCCGCCCAGCCGGAGAAGGAGCCGGCCGACGGGCTGCCGGCGGGCAAGCAGTCGACGAAGGTCGTCGAGCTGGCCGACCGGTTCGCCAGCGGCCGCGCCGAGGTGGCCGTCGTGGTGTACGAGCGACGCGACGCGCCCCTCACCGACGCCGACCGCGCGGCGATCGAGCGGACCAGGACCACCGCCGGCGGGCAGGCGCCGGCCGTCGTCGCCGAGGACGGGCGGGCCGCGCTGCTGCCCGTGACGCTCACCGGCGAGGGCGACGAGCTGTACGCCGCCGTCGACAAGCTGCGCGAGACCGTGCACGGCGGCCTGCCGGCCGGGCTGACCGCGCAGGTGACCGGCGGGCCGGCGTTCGGGCGCGACATCTCCGCCGCGTTCGAGGGCGCCGACGTCACGCTGCTCATCGCCACCGCCAGCGTGGTCGCGCTGCTGCTGCTCATCACGTACCGCAGCCCGCTGCTCTGGGTCGTCCCGCTCGTCGTCATCGGCGTCGGCGACCAGGTCGTGGCGAAGCTGCTGCCGTGGGTCGCCGTGCTCGTCGGCGAGCGCACCGACGCGTCGGTCAGCGGCATCGTGTCCGTGCTCGTCTTCGGCGCCGGCACCGACTACGCGTTGCTGCTGATCTCCCGGTACCGGGAGGAGCTGCGCCGCGCCGAGGACCGCCGGGAGGCGATGCGGGTCGCGCTGCGCAACGCCGCGCCGGCCGTCGTCGCCAGCGCCGGCACCGTCGTCCTCGCGCTGCTGACGCTGCTCGCGGCGGTCCTGACCGCGAACCGGACGCTCGGCGTCGCCGCCGCGATCGGGGTCGTCGTGGCGCTGCTGTTCGGGCTCGTGGTGCTGCCCGCCGCGCTGGTGTGCCTGCCGCGCGGGATCTTCTGGCCGTTCGTGCCGCGGGTCGGCAGCGACGACCCGACGACCCGCGGCCTGTGGTCCCGCGTCGCGCACGCCGTCGGCCGGCACCCCGCCAGGGTCCTCGCCGGCGCCACCGTCCTGCTCGCGGCGCTCGCCGCCGGCCTGCTGAGCACGTCGATCGGGCTGTCGCAGACCGAGCAGTTCCGCACGCAGGTCGAGTCGGTCACCGCGCAGGACGCCCTCGCCAGGCACTTCCCCGCCGGGTCGGCGCAGCCGGTGACCGTGGTCGCCCCCGCGGCCGCCGCCGACCGGGTCGTGGCCGCCGTCGAGGGTACGGCCGGCGTCGCCGCGGTCGGCCGGCCCGAGCGCTCCGACGACGGCACGCTGACCAAGCTGCGCGTCGACCTGAAGGCCGGATCGGGCACGCCCGCCGCCGACGACACGGTCCGGGCGCTGCGGTCGGCGCTCGGCGCGCTCTCGGCCGGCGAGACGCTCGTCGGCGGGGCACCGGCCGCGGACCTGGACAAGCGCGACGCGTACAGCCGCGACAACACCGTCGTGGTTCCCCTGGTGCTGCTGGTGGTGCTGCTCGTCCTCGTGCTGCTGCTGCGCTCGGTCGTGGCGCCGGTGCTGCTCCTGCTCACCGTCATCGTCAGCTTCGCCGCGAGCGTCGGCGCCGCCGGCCTGGTGCTGCGGCACGTCCTGGACATCCCGGCCCTCGACGCGGGCGTGCCGCTGCTGAGCTTCCTGTTCCTCGTGGCGCTCGGCGTCGACTACAACATCTTCCTCGTCACCAGGGCCCGGCAGGAGGCGGCGGCGCTGGGCGACACCCGGGCGGGCATGATCCGGGCGCTGGGCGCGACCGGTGGCGTCATCACCTCCGCCGGCATCCTGCTCGCGGCCGTGTTCACCGTGCTCGGGGTGCTGCCGGTGATCGTGCTGACGCAGATCGGGGTGATCGTCGGCATCGGCGTCGTGCTGGACACCCTGGTGGTGCGGACCGTGGTCGTGCCGGCGATCGCCCTGCTGCTCGGCGAGCGCTTCTGGTGGCCCGCCCGCCCGGCTTCCGCTTCTGTTGTTGACGTGTCCGCTCAGGGTGCGGGTCCGGATGCTCCGGCACATCACCCGGGCCGGCACATTGCGACGGGGGCGCCGGGGCGGCACACGGGGTGATGGGTCAGGCGTCGTACAGGTCGGCGTAGAGCTCGTCGAGCGCCTCGGCGTGCGCGCCGATGACGTTGTGGGCGTGGCCCGCACCCTCCGGCAACCTGTGGTGGGTGAAGGCCGCGCCGGCCGCCTCGGCCAGCCGTCTTGGCACGGCCACGGCGCGCGCCGCGTCGATGACCGTGTCGCCCGGCGACGTCACGACCGCGACCCGCCGCAGCGCGCCCACCACCGGCCGCTTCGGGAGGTTCGCCGTGACCCGCAGGTACTGGGCGACCGCCGTGAACGAGTAGCCCCGCGCGTCGACGTGGTCCGGCAGGAGGCGCAGCCCGTACAGGGTGGTCAGCGGCCACGGCACCCGCCGCCGGGGCGCGAACAGCGGCGTGATCAGCAGCAGCCGGGTGACCGTGTCGCCGCGACTCGCGCCGAGCCACGCGGCGAGGGCCGCGCCGGCCGACACCCCGACGACCCCCACCTCGTCGCCCAGCGTGGCGGTGACGTCGAGCGCGTCGCCGGCGTACCGCAGCAGCTCCCGCGACGTGAACCCCCTGTGCGTGGCGTCCGCCGTGCCGTGCCCCGGCGCCGCCGGCGCGTAGACGTTGCACCCGCGCTCGAAGAACAGCCCGGCGAGCCGCTCGACCTGCCGCGGCCCGTGCGTGTACCCGTGCAGCAGCAACACGGCCTTCGCCGTCCGCCCCCCGTGGCTACGCCGCAGCGTCACGTGTCGTCCTCCCCCGCAAGCCATCGGCCACACGCACGACAGCGTGCCGACGATGGTCGCATCATGGGGAATGGGCCTGATCTGGGGGGCGGCCTACCCGGGTCTCGTCTGCTGCCTGATCGGCGGCCTGCTCTGGTGGCGCCGCAGGCAGACCCACGGGCCGCAGGTGCACGACCTGAGCCCGCTGCACCTGGCGCTGCTGGGCGGCGGCTCGTCCCGCGCCGCCGCGGCGTCCCTGGCGGCGTTACGCGTCGCCGGTGCGGTCCGGGGGTTGACGGGGTCGACCGGGGAGCGCTGCGCCGGGACGGGCCGCCGCACGCCCTCGCCGCGGACCTGGACCTCGCCGTGCACGGCGCTGCCGGCGGGGGCCCACTCGCCGCGGAGCATGCCGGTCGACCCGCGGGTGCGGCGCCTGCTCGGCACCGAGGGCTGGGCCCTCGTCGACGCCTGCCTGCTGCTCGACACGCCCGAACGCCGCCGCTTCCGCGAGGCGACGATCCCGCTCTTCACCGTCGCGGCGCTCGGCCTGGTCCTGTTCTCTTTCGATGCCGCGACCGCCGCCGCGGCGACCGGGGCCGCGGGCGCACTGTTCCTGCGGGTCGACCCGCCGCCGGCCCGCTCCCGGGCGCTGCTGGCGCGGGCGCGGGCGGAGGCCGCGTTCCTCGCGCCCCCCCACGTCCCCGGACTGGTCGGCCCGCTGTACACGGGCCCGACCGGCCCTTATGAGTGGACCAGCAGCCACAACAGCGACGCCTGGTTCGGCGGCGGCTCCGGCGTTGATTCCGGCGGTGGTTCGTGAGCAGTCAGCCGGCATTGCCAGGGTATGCGCCGGGCGGCACGCCGACCTCGCGGCGGAACGCGGCGCCGAAGGTGCGCTCGTCGCCGTAGCCGACCGCGGCGGCGATGTCGCTCAGGGTGCGGGCCGGCTCGTCGCGGAGCAGGGCGGCGAAGTCCATGCGCCAGCGGGTCAGGCGGTTGGACGGGCTCTCGCTGACCAGTGCCCGGAGCCTTGCCGTGAGCGCGGTGCCGGCCCGTCCCGGCGACGTGGGCTAGGCGGTGCGGCGTCCAGGGGGTGCGGCTCGGCGTAGGCGGCGGCCAGGATGTGGGCGATCCGCTCGCCGGCGAGGGGCCCGCCAGGAGCCGGGGTGTCGCTGGGCCAGCGAGGGCGGCCTGGATCGCCTGCAGGAGCGGCGGCTCGGCGACCCTGGCGGCGACCGGCCGGCCCCGGGGTGCGGCTGCCGCAGTTCGTCGTGCAGCAGGTCGAGCAGCGGTCGCAGCCCCGGCGCCGCCCGCGCCACCGTGTCGTGCCGGACCCGCCCCACCGGCCCGGGCGCCGTGAAGTGCGCGGCCGCCACCGGCGCGGCGACGACGGACCGCGACGGGGCAGGAGGCGGCGCCGGACCCGCGACCAGGGCCGCCGCGACCAGGGCCGCCGCGACCAGGGCCGCCGCGACCAGGGCCGCCGCGACCAGGGCCGCCGCGACCAGGGCCGCCGCGACCAGGGCCGCTGTGACCAGGGCCGCTGCGACCGGCGGTGCTGCCGCGGGTGGTGGTGCGGCCGGCGGGAGCGCGGGCGGCCGGGCGCTTCTCAGCGTGGCCGGTTCGACGCGGCCGATGGCACCCGCCGTCACGCGCACGTGGCGCAGCGGCGCGGCGAGGACGTCTGGGGGCGGACGGTGCCGGGACGGAGTACACGATTGGGCCAGCGAGGGCGGCCCGGATCGCCTGCAGGAGCGGCGGCTCGGCGACCCAGGCGGCGATCGGGGCTGCCGCAGCTCGTCGTGCAGTAGGTCGAGCAGCGCCGCAGCCCCCGGTGTGGTGGCGGCTCGCCGGTTGCCGGGCCTCCTTAGGAGTGTGGGGTTGCGGCGGCTTGGAGGAGAACAACCGGGCAGCGCGGAGCAGCAGCCGTTGCCGGGCGCACCGGTCACGGCCAGGTTCGCGCACAGGAGCACGGTGACCGGGCCGCGGAGCAGCGACAGGATGTCCTCGTCGGGCGGCGGGGAGCGTCGGCCACCGGGGCGTCCGGGTGGTGGCGCAGCGTGGCGGTGGTGCCGTGCGGCAGCAGGAGGTCGCCGGGGGAGGTCCGGACGCGTTTGCCGACGGTGTCCAGCCACAGGTCGCCCGGCAGCGCACCGTGCGGGCGATACCGAGGAGCGCGCAGGCGGCCTGGATCGCCTGTAGGAGCGGCGGCTCGGCGACCCCAGGCGGCGATCGGGGCGGCCCCGGGGCGGGGCTGCCGCAGCTCGTCGTGCAGTAGGGCGAGCAGCGCCGCAGCCCCGGTGTGGTGGCGGGCTCGCCGGTTGCCGGGCCTCCTGGGAGTGTGTGGGCGCGGCGGCTTGGAGGAGGACGACCGGGCAGCGCGCCGAGCACCGGCGGGGGAGCGTCGGCCACCGAGGCGTCCGGGTGGTGGCGCAGCGTGGCGGTGGTGCCGTGCGGCAGCAGGAGGAGGCCGCCGGGGAGGCCCGGACGCGTTCGTCACAGCTCGCGCGGCAGCACCTGGAGCAGTGACACCGAGGGGCGGGTGGGCGGCCGGGCGCTCCACGGCTCGACGCGGCCGCTGTCACGCGGACGTGGCGCAGCGGTGCGGGGAGGACGTCTGGGGGCGGGCGGTACCGGGGCGGAGTACACAATGGACATTCCCAGGTGCGGCGTCGGTCAGCGTTTGACGACGTCGTGGGCGAGGCGGAGCAGGTCAGGCACGGCCGGGTGGGTGAAGGGCTCCCGCCACGCGAGGATCACGTCGACCGGGGGTGCGTCGGTGAGCGGGACGTACTGTACCGCCGGGTTGGGGTGCATTGCGGCGGTGCCTGCGGGTGTCACGCCGACCGCGTCGCCGGCGATGATGACCGACAGCCAGTCGTCGGTGTTCTTCACGGGCACGACGTGTGACGGGGCGGCGTCCGGTGGCCACAGGGCGAGGGTCGTGCTGCCGGTCACCGTGTTCAGGGCCAAGGGCTCCGCGGCTAGGTCGGCCAGTGTCAGCGAGGCGCGTCCCGCCAGGGGGCTGTCGTCGGCGACGGCGGCGAACCGGGGCTCGCGCATCAGGTGGGCCGTCACCACGCCGGGGACGTCGGGCGCGCCGCGCAGCACGGCGACGTCGACCGTGCCGGACGCGAGGCCGGCGCTGCGCTCGTTGAGGCGGAGCAGCTCCAGCACGGTTTCTGGGTGCGCCCGCTTCCACCGTCGCTGGAGGCTGGTGGTGTACGCCCCGAGCGCCGACCACGCGTGGCCGAGCCGGACCGGCAGCCCCCGGGACCGGTCGGGGTCGAGGGCGTGCTCGACGGCGGCGATCGCGGCGGCCGCGTTGCGGCGGAACTCGTGGCCGGCCGGGGTCAGCGCCAGGTGGTGCGTGGAGCGGTCGACGAGCCGGGCCCCGAGGTGCGCCTCCAGCTGCTGCAGGGTGCGGGTCAGCGCCGGCTGGGTCAGGTGCAGCCGGGCGGCCGCGCGGGTGAGGTTGCCCTCCTCCGCGATGGCCAGGAACCCCCGGAGGTGCCGCAGCTCGATGGTCGCCATTCCCGCCGCCTTCAACAGGCCCGACGCATGACCGGCCCCTCCGCCGCGCTGCGGACTGGTCATGCGTGTCAAGCATAACCAGCGGCGAAACGGCATTTCCCATGATCCGCGCCACTGCATAGCGTTGCCGTGTGACCGACGTCCTGACCGCGCCCGCACCGACCACCGTCGCCGTCGAGTCCAAGGGCGGCGGGGTGTGGCGGGTCCTCGCGTCGCAGACGTCCGTCCACAGTGGAGCTGCCGTCGCCACCACCCTCTTCCCGCTCGCCGGGGCGGCCGGGGTCGTGTCGCTGCGGCTGCTCATCGGCAGCGCGGTCCTCGTCGCGATCGGACGGCCGAGGCTCAGGGGGTACACCACCCGGCAATGGATCCTCGTCGGCCTCTTCGGCGCCGTCCTCGCCGGCATGAACCTCGCGTTCTACGTCGCCATCGCGCGCATGCCGATCGGTCCGGTCGTCACCCTGGAGGTGCTGGGGCCGCTGACGCTGTCGGTGGTCACCGCGCGGCGGCGGGTGGCGTGGCTGTGGGCGCTGCTCGCGCTCGCCGGGGTGGCGCTGCTCGGCGGCGGCGGGTTCGACCAGCTCGACCCGCTCGGGGTGGGCTGCGCGTTCCTCGCCGGCACCGCCTGGGCCTGCTACATCATGCTGTCGGCGCGGGCCGGCGCCACGTTCCCGAAGCGCGACGGCCTGACCCTCGCGATGCTCGTCGCCGCGCTGCTGGCCCTGCCCGCCGGGATCCTCGACGCCGGCGCGGCGCTGACCGGCCCCCGCGTGCTCGCCCTGGGCGCCGCGGTGGCGGTGTTGTCGTCGGTACTGCCGTACACGTTCGAGCTGACCGCGCTGCGCCGCCTGCCGACGTCGACGTTCGCGGTGCTGATGAGCCTCGGCCCGGCGATCGCGGCGCTGATGGGGTGGGTGCTCCTCGGCCAGGACCTGCACCCGGCGCAGATCGCCGCGATCGGGTTCGTCGTCACGGCCAGCGCGGGCGTGGTGCTGTGGAAGGACCGCGGGGCCGCTACAGGCGCGGCAGCCGGATCGTGACGACGGTCCCGCGCGGGTCGTTGGGGGCGGCGGTGACCGTGCCGCCGTGCTGGGCGGCGGTCTGCGCCACGATGGCGAGGCCGAGGCCCGAGCCCGGCATGCCACGGGCGGCCGGCGAGCGGTAGAAGCGGTCGAAGACGTGCGGCAGGTCCTCGGCGTCGATGCCGGGGCCGGTGTCGGCGATCCGCAGCACGCACCAGCCCTGCTCGGCGGTGAGCCCGGTGTGCACGGTGGCGCCGGGCGGGCTCCACTTGGCGGCGTTGTCGAGGACGTTGACGACCATGCGCTCCAGCTCGTTGGGCCGGCCGTGGACGGGGGCGGCGTCCGCGTCGAACGTGAAGGTCACCGCCGGGACGCGGATGCGCACCCGGTCGATCGCGGCCGCCACGACGTCGGTCAGCTCGACGTCCTCGGCCGGCTCCCGGGTCGTCTCCTCACGCGCCAGCTCGACCAGCTCGGTGGTGAGCGCCGCCAGCTCGCCGACCTGGGCGTCGAGGTCCCGCAGCAGCTTCGCCCGCTCCTCCGGCGGCAGCCGGTGCGCCAGCTCGGGCTGCCGCTCCACCGCCAGCAGCAGCTCGATGTTGGTGCGGATGCTGGTCAGCGGGGTCCGCAGCTCGTGGCTGGCGTCCTCGACCAGGGTCCGCTGCGACTGGCGGGCGGCGTCGATCGCGGCGAGCATCGTGTTCACCGACTGGCCGAGGCGGGCGATCTCGTCGACGCCGTGGATCGGGACGGGCCGGTTCAGGTCCATGGTGACGGCGACGTCCTCGACGGCCTTCGTCAGCTGCTGCACGGGGACCAGCCCGGCGCGGGCGACGGTCCGGCCGAGCGCCGCCGCCCCGCCGATGCCCAGCACGCAGCCGGCGGCCATGAGCAGCCCGAACATGGTCAGCGTCCGGTTCGCCGGGGTCTGGTCGGCGGCCACCTGCACCGCCCCGCCGCCCCGGCCCGCGGCGACGGTCAGCATCAGGTAGCTGTGCCCGTCGAGGAACACCCGCTCCTGGACCTGCTGCTCCTCACCGGTCGCGACCCGCCGCGCGCCGTCGGTGACCGGCAGGTCGTTCGTCGAGTGCGCGGTGACGGTGGCGTCGCGGCCGAGCACCTGCCAGCGCGGCCCGATGTCGCGCCGGAACCGCGGATCCCGCCGCCCGCCCGGCCCCTGCGGCGGCGGGCCGTCCCGCCACAGCTCGGGCTGCGCGACGACGGACCGCGCGTCGGTCTCCAGCTGCGAGCGCAGCTGCTGGCGCTGGATCTGCGCGACCGCCGCGAACGCGATCCCCGCGACCGTCAGCACCGCCGCCGCGACCGCCGCCGTGACCAGCAGCGACAGCCGGTCGTGCAGCGTCCTGCGCCGCCACCACCGCCCCAGCACCGCCCGGACCCGCCGCACCGGGGCTCGTCCCGCAGGCTTCACCGGGGCTCCTCGCGCAGGCTTCACAGGGGCTCCTCCCGCAGGACGAAGCCGACGCCGCGGACGGTGTGCAGCAGGCGCGGGCCGCCGTCGGCCTCCAGCTTGCGGCGCAGGTAGCCGAGGTACACGTGGATGCTGTTGGACGTCTCGCCGAAGTCGTAGCCCCACACGTGCTCGAACAGCATCCCGCGGGTCAGGACCTGCCGCGGGTGGCGCAGGAACACCTCGAGGATCGTGAACTCGGTGCGGGTCAACCGCAGCGGGTTGCCGCCCCGCCACACCTCCCGGGTCGCCGGGTCGAGCCGCAGGTCGGCGAAGGTGAGCAGCTCCGACGGCGGCTCCGGCGGCGCGGACAGCAGCGACCGGCGCAGCAGCGCCCGGATCCGGGCCAGCAGCTCCTGCAGCGCGAACGGCTTCACCAGGTAGTCGTCGGCGCCGGCGTCGAGGCCGGCGACCCGGTCGCCGACGCTGTCGCGGGCGGTGAGCATGAGCACCGGCACCAGCACGCCCTCGCCGCGCAGCCGGCGGCACGCCTGCAGGCCGTCCATCCGCGGCATGCTGACGTCGAGGACCATCACGTCGGGCTCGTCGGCGTGCGCGGCGTCGACGGCCTCCTGCCCGTCCCGGGCGGTGTCGACCTGGTAGCCCTCGAACCGCAGGGTCCGTGCGAGCGAGTCCCGCACGGCGGCGTCGTCGTCCACGACCAGGATCCGCATTCCGTCACCCCTTCCGCTGCCCAGCTTGCCTCACCCGGGCCTCAGCCGGCGGGCCAGCCCTCGGTGACCCGGACGAGACCCGACGCCGTCACCATGAGCGCCTCGTAGCCTTCGAGCTCCTCCAGCCAGTCCATCGCCCATGGTCCGCGGGCCGCGGCGGCGGTCGCGTAGACGTCGGCCCACAGCAGGTCCGGGCCGGTCACGGTGACCGCCCGTACTCCGGTCGCGGGATTGCCGGTGTACGGGTCGACGATGTGATCCCCGCGGTGGGTGCGGCCGGAGGTGGCGACGGCGCCCGTACCCAGGGTCACGACGTGCGCCACCCGGTCCCCGGGCGCGTCCGGGTCCTCGACGCCGATCCGCCACGGCGGCTGCCCGTCCGGCGCGTGGACGAGCACGTCGCCGCCGGCGTTGACGCACCAGCCGAGCCCGGCCGGCAGGTGCGCCGCCGCCTGCTGCACGGCCCACCCCTTGACCAGCCCGGACGGGTCGTACCGGGGGCGGCCGGTGCGCGGGTCGGGCAGCCCCCGCGGGTCGAACCACCCGCCGGTGCGCTCCCGCGCCTCGTCGCACAGCGCGATCACGGCCTCCAGCTCGGGCGTCGGCGGCGCCTCGCCCCGCTCCCAGCGGGACAGGTCACTGCCGTCCAGGTACGGGCTGAACGCCGCGTCGTCGCGGCGCAGGTCCGCGAAGACCCGGGCCACCGCGGCCTCGGCGGGCGGGTCGCCGGCGCCGGGGCCGCGCAGGTGGACCGAGACCGGCAGCCCCATGATCTGCTCGACCCACGCGCGGCGGGGCAGGGTGGCGGTCATGACAGGTGCGCGGCGTCGATCGCGGCCTGCAGCGACTCCTTGTAGCCGTCGCTGGTGACGGTCGCGCCGGAGACGGTGTCGATGTCGGCGCTCTGCGCGGCGACGACGGCCTTGTTGAGGATCGGCAGGGCGCGGGCGTTGATCTGCCGGTCCTTGCCGTTGGCGTCCGGGTACACGGGCACGGTCACGCCGGTGATCTTCCCACCGGCGACGGTGATGGTGACCTGGATGTCGCCCCATCGCGTCGACACCACAGATCCGTTGTAGGCGGTACCGCCCGTACCGCCGGTACCCGTACTGCCGCTGCCCGTACCGCTGCCGCTGCCGCCGCTGGTGACGCCGCCGCCGCTCGTGGTGCCGCTCCCGCCGGCGGCGCTTCCCGAGCCGGGGGCAGCGGTCGCGGTGCCGCCGAGGCTGGTGCGGTAGCTGAACAGCAGCACCACGGCGGCGAGCGTCGACAGCAGCCACAAGGTGATCCGTCGCACGGGGCGATCCTTTCCGTTACCAGGCGAACTGTTCGGTGTGCACGCGCGACGCGGGGACCCCGGCGGCGCGGGCGGCGGCACTGGCCGCCCCGGTCCACGAGTCGGGCCCGCAGACGTAGACGTCGGCCGCCGCGATCGACGGCGCCACCCTGCGCAGCGCCGCCACGTCGCCGATCCCCGCGGCGTGCCGCGGCAGCCACGACGCGTCACCGGCGCGCGGGCCCAGCAGGTAGACGACGCGGACGCCGCGCTGCCGCGCCAGCCAGTCCAGCTCGTCGCGGAACGCGATCTCCGCCTCGCTGCGCGCACGGTAGAGCAGGGTCGCCTCGCCGGCGCGGTAGGGCAGCTCGCCGAGCAGCGCGAGCAGCGGCGTCACCCCGATGCCGCAGGCCATCATGACGACCGGGCCGCCGGTGTACGACTCGCCGGTGAGCCGCCCGTACGGGCCCTCGACCAGCGCGCGGGTCCCCGGCGCGAGCGACGCGACGCGGGAGCTGCCGTCGCCGAGGTCCTTCACCGTGATGCGCAGCACCCCGGTGTGCGGGGTCGCCGACAGGGAGTACGGGTGCGCCCTCGTCCAGCCGGGACCGTCCAGGAACCGCCACTGGAGGAACTGGCCGGCCCGGACCGGCAGCTCGTGCAGGTGCCGGCCGGTCAGGTAGACCGAGGTCAGCCCCGGACCCTCCGGCACGACGTGGCTGACGGTCAGGCGGTGCCGCGCGTTGCGCCACACCGGCAGGCCGACCCGGTAGACGAGGACGGCGCCGGCGGACACGGCGTACAGCGTCCACCAGTACGCCGTGGACAGCGGCGAGGCGAGGAAGTCCGCGCCGGTCCAGAGCTGGTGCGGCAGGGCGAGCCCCACGCCGAGGTAGGCGTACAGGTGCAGCAGGTGCCACGACTCGTAACGCAGCCGGCGCCGCGCGGCCCGCGTCGACGTGACCACGACCATGACCAGCGCGACCGTGCCGGCGGCGGCGAGCAGCATCCCCGGGTATTCGACGGTCAGCTCCCACAGCTCGGCGAACACGTTCGCGCCGGACGCGACCGCGTAGCCGACGGTGATGAGCACGATGTGCGCGACCATCAGGTTGAACGAGGTGAACCCGGTCCAGCGGTGCCAGCGCGCCAGCCGGTCCTGCCCGAACGCCCGCTCGACCAGCGGCACCCGCGCCATCAGCAGCACCTGGAGCAGCAGCAGGTCGGATGAGACCAGGCCGGTGAGCCGGCCCGCCGCGGACCACGCGTCGCCGCCGCCGGTGAGGAGCTGCTGGACGCCGCCGTTGGCCACCCACAGCGCGGCCACGACGAGCAGGCTCGCCGTGGCCGCCACGCCGCCCGCGTCTGCCCACCACCTGGGGGTCGCGGCCGGGCGCGGCGCCGCAACTGTCATCGTCATGCGTTCAACTATTGGGGGGCCGGCTGACAGGTGCCTGTGAGCCGGTTAAAGGTTGTCTAAGAACGCCCCACGACGTTCTGCCACGCGTCGGCCGGCAGCAGGTACCCGGCCCGCACGTTGGCGAGGTCCGCCAGGATCACCTTCGCCAGATACTCGCCGCGGTGCGGGTACAGGCGCCGCAGCGTCGCGGAATCGAACGGCTGGTGCGTGCCGAACAGCCGGCAGAACGTCTCGCCGGTGTTGTCGCCGGTGTTCAGCGCGGTCGGCACCGACACGTGCGACAACCGGATGCCGCCGGTGGCGAGCCCGAGCGCGTCGCGGGTCTTCGTGCCGTCGGCGCCGAAGGCCAGCGGGGCAGCGACCGGCGGGGGAGTGCCCCGCCGCACCCAGCGGATCAGGTGGTCGTACGCGGCGGCGACGACATGGTCGAGCGGCACCCTGCTGAAGGGCGGGCTGCCGCAGGTGTACTGGGGTGCCGCCCCCAGGTCCCGCACGGAGATCGGCGCCCGGTACTCCTGGCCGCGCCAGCCGGAGTGCGCGGCGCCGGCGACCTCCCAGCGGCGGAACCGGTCGGTGTCGGCGGGCCGGTCGGGGGTCCGCACGTCGGTCTCGGACAGCACCTGGAACACCGGCTCGGCGCTCGCCCGGGTCGGCGCGGACCCGACGACGAACGCGTAACCGTCGAAGACCGGCGTCACCTTCGGCAGGATGCTCTGGTAATACACCGTCATCCGGGCGGCGGACTGTGAGGCGCCGATCGCGAGCGTGGTCCGCGGCCGGAACGCCCTGGTGACGGCCGCCGCGGACTTCGCGAAGATGTCGTAGGACAGCTCGTCGGCGGTGAACCGGCCGCCCCCGGTGACGTCGAGCGTGCCGTACCGGACCGGGCTCCAGCCGCGCAGCTGCTCGACGCCGACGCGCTGCGCGGACACGCCCACCCACGCGTGCCCCTGCCGGGTGATGGCGTCGTGGTCCCACAGGGCGTCGAGGTCGTAGCCGGCGGTCACGTTCTGCCACTCGACGAGCGCGGTGCCGCTGAAGCGGGCCGGGTGGGCGGGCCGGCGCACCACCACCCTGGTCCGGAAGGGCACGCCGGTCGCCACCTGGTTGCCGGCGGTGTCCCAGCCGTCGGCCGCCCCGGCGACGAGGAACTCCTGCTCGACGTAGCCGGCGGCGGCGAGGTCGTCGGTGGTGGAGAAGAACGGGTACGTGTCGCGGACGTCCGCGGCCTTCGGGTCGCCGGGGACGGTGCCCGGCAGCGGCCCGGTGACGGTGACCGGCGGCGCCTCCCGCGCGGCGTGCGCGGGCACGGCCGGCGCGGCGACGAGCGTCAGGACGGCCAGGAGGGTGGTGGCGAGTCGTGCCGATGCATTGGGTGCCATGGATGTCACCCTGGCCGCGGCGGCGGGCCGCGGCATCGGTGGAATCGCCGGTGCTCCGGCCCGCGGGCCTCGCTCGCCGGCTTGCCGACCGCCACCTTGCTCAACGCCGGGCGGCCGGGATGCGGTGCCGGATCGTCAGCCGGCGGCGAGGGCCTCCTCCACGGTGGCGTAGCGGGTGAGAATGCGGTCGAGGTTGGTGATGTGCAGCACGTTGTCGACCAGGGGGCGGGTGCCGGTCAGCCGCAGCCAGCCCCCGGTCTCGGCGAGCCTCGACCGCGTCCGCACGAACAGGTTGAGCCCGCTGGAGTCGCACATCGGCACGTCCGACAGCTCCAGCACCAGGTGCAGCTCCGGACGTTGGGTCAGGTCGGACAGGACGTCGGCGAGCGGGGCGAGGGTGTCGTAGAGGACCTTGCCCCGCACCGACACGACGACGGCACCGTCGCGGTCGGTGACGTCGGCGGTGACGTGCTCATCCGCCACCTGGGACTCGTCACGGTCCAGGGAGAACTCCACAACCCCGAGCGTAACGGGAACCTGCGGGTGGCCGCAGGGTCCGTTTCCCGCGCGGCGAGGTTGGGAATCCGTACACCGGCCGCGGGTGACACGAGCGGCCGGTGTGACGGATGGGTCGCACACGCGACCGTGTTTGGTTTGCCGAGGGGTGAGCGAGGCATGGCGGCGACGGTGGAAGCGCGCTGGCTCGAAGCGTTCAGTGCGATTCTCGACGGATCGCATCTGTTCCAGCCGGACGGGCTGGCGACGGCGGTGGACGCGGCGCTGGCGCCGCTCGGGATCGACGCGACCATCTACCTGGTCGACGAGGAGCAGCGGGTCCTGTGTCCGGTGCCCCGCCCGGGGTACGCGCTGCCTCCGCCGCAGTCGGTGGAGACGACGGCGGCGGGGCGCGCGTTCGCGATGGTCACGTCGATGCCGAGGGGCGACCGCGGCTGGTGCGTGCCGATGGTCAACGGCACCGACCGGCTCGGGGTCGTCGAGTTCGAGGTCGGCGACGACGAGCCGGAGGTGCGCGACGGGTCGCTGCGGGCCCGCTGCGAGACCCTCGCCGGGCTGATCGGCCACCTGGTCACCGTCACCTCCCACAAGGGTGACTTCCTCGCCCAGGTGCGCCGGTCCCGGTCGATGACGCCGGCCGCCGAGCTGCTCCGGCAGCTGCTGCCGCCGCTCACGTCGGCCTGCGACCGGATGGTGATCAGCGCGATCCTCGAGCCGTGCTACGACGTCGGCGGCGACGGCTTCGACTACGCGATCGACGGCGCGCGGGCCAGGATCGTGATCCTCGACGCCGTCGGGCACGGGCTCGCGGCCAGCCTCGCCTGCGGGGTGGCGATGTCGGCGCTGCGCGCGGTCCGCCGCGCCGGCGGTGACCTGCGGGCGCAGGCCGGGGCCGCCGACACCGCGCTGACCGAGCAGTTCCCGGACAGCCGGTTCGTGACCGCCGTGCTGGCGGAGCTCGACCTGGAGGCCGGGCGGCTGCGGTACATCAACGCCGGACACCCACGGCCGCTGCTGCTGCGCACCGGGCGGGTCGTGCACGACCTCGCGGCCGGTCGCCGCATGCCGCTCGGGGTGCACGACGACGTCGAGGTGGCCGAGGAGGACCTGGAGGGTGGCGACCGGCTCCTGCTCTACACCGACGGCGTCACGGAGGCCCGCGACGCCGCCGGGGAGGAGTTCGGCGTGCGGCGGCTCATCGACCTCACCGAGCGGCACGCGAGCGCCGGCCTGCCCGCGCCGGAGACCCTGCGCCGGCTCGCGCACGCCGTCGCCGAGCACCAGGGCGGCGCGCCGGCCGACGACGCCACCCTCGTGCTCGCCGAATGGTCACCGGTCGCGGCGCTGCGCAGCGCTCCGTACCAGCAGCGCGTGACCTGACCGCGCGCCGGTCACGACGTCGGTCTCGTCGTCGAACTCGCCGATGACCTCCTCCAGGAGGTCCTCCAGGGCGACGAGGCCGACCGGCGCGCCGTCCTCGGTGGCGACGGCGAGCTGCGCCCGGGACTCCCGCATCGCCCGGACCGCGGCGAGCACGCTGGTGCGGGCCGGCAGGGTGAACGCGGTGATCATCAGGTCGGCGGCGGTCGCCGCCGTGCCGGCCGTCGTCGCCCGCAGCGCGTCGCGGACGTGCACGACACCGACGACGCCGCCCGTGGCGCCGACGACCGGGAACCTGGACCGGCCCGTGGACCGGTTGGCGAGCTCGACGTCGGTCGCGGTGGCGTCCAGCGGTACCGTCACCATCGCCGCCGCCGGGGTCATCACCTGCGTGACGGTGGTGTCCTGCAGCTGCAGCACCCGGCTGAGCAGCTCCTGCTGGTCCTGGGCCAGCGTGCCGTGCTGCCGGGACGACTCCAGCAGCATCATCAGCTCCTCCGGCCCGTGCGCCGCGGACAGCTCGTCCTGCGGCCGCACCTTGACGAGCCGCAGGCACGCGTTCGCGAGGCCGTTGAGCACCGCCAGCAGCGGCCGCACGACCCGGGTGAACGCCCGGAACGGCAGCGCCAGCCCCCGCGCGGAGCGCTCCGGGTCGCTGATCGCCCACGACTTCGGCGCCATCTCGCCGACCACCATGTGCAGGAACACCACGACGGCGAGCGCGATCACGAACGCGATCGGGTAGCTGAACCGCTCCGGCAGCCCCACCGCGTGGAACAGCGGGTCGAGCAGGTGCGCGATCGCGGGCTCGGCGAGCGCGCCGAGCCCCAGCGAGCACAGCGTGATGCCCAGCTGCGCGCCGGCGAGCATCAGCGACAGCTCGCGGCTGCCGGCGAGCGCGGCGGCCGCGGCCCGGCTCCCGTCGGCGGCGGCCTGCTCGAGGCGGTGCCGCTTGCTGGCCACGAGGGCGAACTCGGCGGCCACGAAGAACCCGTTCGCCGCCAGCAGCACCGCCGACACCAGCAAAGCCCAACCCGTGCTCACGCCGTCACCTCCGCTGCGCTCCGGCGCCGGCCTGAGCCAACCCTGCAATGCTGGTTCGCGGCTCCTCCGCTGCGCTCCGGCCCGCTCACGCCGTCACCTCCGCTGCGCTCCGGCGCCGGCCTGAGCCAACCCTGCAATGCTGGTTCGCGGCTCCTCCGCTGCGCTCCGGCCCGCTCACG
>NZ_JBFANF010000037.1:93867-123154 GCF_040674675.1 Dactylosporangium sp. NPDC049742
GCCGACACCTTCTTGGCGAGGACGGACACGCGGACGGTGTCGGGGACGTGGCGGTGCACGGTCAGGACCTCCAGGCGCACCTCGCGGGGCGGGGCGTCGTCGTCGGGGAGTGCGGGCGGCAGCGTGACCTCCACGGTGTCGCCGGGGCGCGGGATGCGGCCGAGACGCTGCAGCACGAGGCCCGAGACGGTGTCGTAGTCGTCGCTCTCCGGCAGCGTCACGCCGGTCGTGCGGGCCACCTCGTCGACCCGCCAGCGGGCCGGGACGAGCCACGAGCCGTCCGGCTGGCGGACGGCCGACGGCTCCGGCGCGTCGTCCTCGTCGCGGATCGACCCGACGAGCTCCTCGGCGACGTCCTCCAGGGTGATGATGCCGGCGAAGCCGCCGTACTCGTCGATGACGCAGGCCAGCTGCCGGTGCTCGGTGCGCAGCCGCTCCAGGACCGCCGGCAGCGCCGCCGTCGACGGCACCAGGACCGGCGGCAGCGCGATCTCCGCCATCGTCACCCTGTGCCGGTCCGCGGCGGGCAGCGCCACGAGGTCGGCGCCGCCGACGACGCCGATCAGGTCGTCGACGCTCTCACCGACGACGGGGAAGCGGGTGTGCCCGGTGTCGAACAGCTCGACGAGGCGGATCGCCGGGTCGGTCGCGGCCACCGTGACCACGTCGACCCGGGCGATCATCGCCTCCTCGGCGGTACGTGCCCGGAACGCGAGCCCGCGCTGCAGCAGCTGCGAGGTGTCGGCGTCGAGCAGCCCGCCGGTGCGCGACTCCGCGATGATGCGCTCCAGGTCCTCCGGGGTGGCGCCCTCGGGCAGCTCCTCGATCGGCTCGATGCCGACCCGCCGGAGCAACCGGTTCGCCGCCGCGTCGAACATGCGGATCACCGGGCCGGCCGCCGCCAGGTACACCAGCGTCAACCGGGCCAGGGCTCGGGCGAGGGCCTCCGGCCGGGCGATCGCCCAGTTCTTCGGGCCGAGCTCACCGAGGACCATCTGCACCACGGTCGCCGTCAGCAGCGCCAGCACCACCGCCGCCGACGCGCTTGCCGCGTGCGGCACCCCGGCCGTGCCGAGCAGCCGCGCGAGCCCCGTGCCCAGGTACGGCTCGGCGACGAAGCCGACGAGCAGGGCCGTGACGGTGATGCCGAGCTGCGCGCCCGACAGCATGAAGGACAGTCGCCCGGTGACGCGCAGGGCGCGCCGCGACGGCAGGTCACCGGCGTCGGCGGCGCGTTTGAGCTTCGCGCGGTCCACGGCCACGTAGGCGAACTCGGCCGCCACGAAGTAACCGGTGGCGGCGGTGAGGACCACGATGAGTGCGAGGCCGATGAGGATCAGCATGAGGGACCATTAGCCAGCCGGGCAGTGCCCGGCCCGGTACTCCAACCAACCATGATCCGACGCTAGCAGCCTTCGCTGAACGATCGCTGGGAAGTACCCGGCACCGGCGCCGTGCGACTGAATCGATCCAGAGGGCCGACCGATCCATCCGTGTCACGGTGATTACCTCCGATGTCGCCGGGTATGGGGCGGCAATCCCCCGAACACCCTGGAGGTTGTGATGGCTGAGCTCGAACCCGCGGACCGGGGCGGGAACGGCGTGCGCCGCTCCGCCGGCGAGCTCGACCAGATGACCGGCCGGCGCGGCGGCCCGCCCGCGAACAAGGCCGTCACGCGGATGCCGCGGTGCGGCCACCGGGCCGCGGACTACCTCGCCGGGCACGAGCCGGAGGGCGTCCTGGAGTGCGTGCGGGACGCCGCCCGCGACCGGCCCGGCACGTTCCTGCTCGCGGCCGCCGCGGCGGGGTTCGTCGTCGGCCGGCTCGGCGAGGGCGCCTTCCGGGACGGACTGCCGGGCGACGGCGACCTGTGGCGCGCGTACAACGGCAGCTCGTACAACGGCCGCGGCTACAGCACGAGCGGCCCGGTGCGGACGACCCGCTGAGAACCCGGCATGCGACGTGTAGCACCCGACCTGCGGGCGGGGGCGCGGACCGGCCGCGCCCCCGCCGTCATGCGCTGGTGACCGGCGGCTCCGCCGACCACGGGAAGTTGATCCAGCGGTCCGTGCGCCGCCACACGTACTCGCACGGCACGACGCTCTGCGGCTTCTCGTACAGCACCGCGATGCGCACCTCCGAGGCGTGCGCGACGCAGAAGTCGCGCACGACCCGCAGGGTGGCGCCGGTGTCGGCGACGTCGTCCGCGATGAGCACCCGCTCGCCGGCGAGGTCCGCGCCGTCGGGGGTCGGGCGCAGCACCACCGGAGCCTCGAGCCGCTCGTCGACGCCCGTGTAGTACTGGACGTTCATCATCACGATGCTCTTCACGTCGAGCGCATACCCGAGGGCGCCGGCCAGCAGCAGCCCGCCGCGGGCGATGGACAGCACCACGCCGGGCCGGAACCCGTCGTCGGCGACCGCCTGCGCCAGCTCCCGCGACGCCGCGCCGAACTCCTGCCAGCTCAGCTCTTCCCGCTCCTCCATCGCCTACCCTTCGAGCGCTTTCCACGGCTTGGGGGTCCACACCCAGTGTCCGTTGACGTGGGCCAGACCGTCGAACGCCATGCCGGTGTCCTTGCCCGGTTCGGTGTACTTCCACCGGTACCAGGTGACCCCGGGCTGCAGGTGCGGCCCGACGTCCTTGTAACCGCCGGGGAAGTCGGCCTCGGCCGCGGCGGTCCACGCCTTCAGGTCGTCGCTGCTGGCCTTGGACACCTTCAGGTCGGTCTGGCCCGCGCTGCCGGTGACCTCGACGTTCTGCCCGGTCCACACGTTCTTCTTGTAGAACTGCTCGGCCTTCGCCGCGGCGGCGCCCACGAACAGCGCCTTGTAGTCCTCGGTCGTCGGCTGCAGCTTCTGTACGAGCGCGGGGTCCTTCGGCAGCGCCTGCAGCAGCGCCTTCGCGCCGTCGTCACCCTTCGGGAACTGGCCCCCGCCCTGGGTCGCGGCCGCCCCGGCGGTGGTCGCCGGTGCGGCGGGGGAGTCGGCCTCGTCGGCCTTGCAGCCGGCGGCGGTGAGGCCGATCATCGTCACCAACAAAGTCGAAAGCGCCAGGCGCTTCATGCATGCTCCTTGATCGTCGGTTCGTTGTGCGCGGACCAACGTACAAAGGCGATGCAACGGCCTAGTTCAGGAACGCGCTGACCGTCGTCGCGAGCCAGGCCGGGTCGTCGAGCCACGGGGAGTGCCCGCCGGCGGGCTGGACGGCCACCTCGGCGTGCGGGAACAGGCCCGCGTAGTCGGCGGCGCGCTTCGGCGGCAGGGCCACGTCGTACTCGCCCGCGATCAGCAGGACCCGCGCCCGCAGGCCGCCGATCGCCGTCCGGGCCGCCGCCGCGTCGACGCCGTCGTAGTACACCTTCGCCGCCTCGTCGTTGCGCAGCCGGTCCTGCTCGGCGGCCTGCTCGCGGGCGGTGTCGTCCCACCGCCCGGACATGAACGGCGTGATCGCCGCCCAGTCGGCGGCGACGGCCTCGCCGGCCCACACCCGCTCGAACGCGGTGAACGCGGTCGGGAACCACGGCTCGGCGTGGCGCAGCCGCGCGACCTCCCGCCGGTCCGCGTCGGTGACCTCCAGACCCACCACCCGGGGCGACGGGTTCACCAGCACGAGCCGGCCGATCCTGTCGCGGTGGCGGGTGGCGTACAGCACCGCGACGGCCGCACCGGCGGAGTGCGCCAGCAGGTCGATCCGGTCCAGCCCGAGGTGCTCCCGCAACGCCTCGACGTCGTCGGCGAGCCGGTCGCAGCGGTAGGTCGCCGGGTCGCGCGGCTCCTCCGACCCGCCGGTCCCGCGCAGGTCCAGCCGCACCAGCTCGTGGTGCGCGGACAGCCCGCCGAGGTCGCCGAGGTACGACGAGGCCACCATCGGCCCGCCCGGGACGCAGATCAGCGGGCTGCCGGCGCCGCCGCGGTGGTACGCGAGCCGGGTGCCGTCGGCACCGTCGAAGAAGTCCACCGGGCGATGATATGCGTGCCGCTCGATCGAGTCCCGCCCGCGTTTCGCGCCGGACCCGGTGGGGCATGGGCAGGACGTGAGCGGGATTGCAGTGCTTTGGCTCAGGCCGCTGCGCTCCGGCGTCGGCCGGAGCCGTCTCGTTCGCGTCATGGTCGCCGCGGTCGCCCTCGTGGTCGGCGCCGGCTGCGCCATCGGCACCGGCGGCGACCAGGAGCAGCGCGGCGCCCCGCTCGGCGGCGTCCTGGGCCGCGCGCCCGACGCCACCCGCGCCGGCCAGACCGTGCGCGACGCCATCGCCGACGTCGAACGGTTCTGGTCCGCCACCTACCCGCGCCTGTCCGCCGGCGCGCCCTTCCGCCCCGTGACCGGCGGCTACCACCCGTACACCCGGCAGGACCCGCCACCGCCGTGCGGGCCCGAACGGTGGCAGTACCAGCCGAACGCCTTCTACTGCTCGGCGGGTGACTTCATCGCCTGGGACGCCGAGACCCTCGTCCCGCAGCTCGACGCCGACTTCGGCCGCCTGCTCGTCGCGGTCGTCCTCGCCCACGAGTACGGCCACGCCGTGCAGACCCGTCTGCAGCAGGGCGGCCAGCCGACGATCGTGCTGGAGCAGCAGGCCGACTGCTACGCCGGCAGCTGGATCGCCGACATCGCCGCCGGGCACTCCTCGAAGTTCGCCGCCGCCACCCCCGCGGAGCTCGACAGCACCGTCGCCGGCATGCTCACGCTCCGCGACGAGCCCGGCGTCCCGGCCCAGGCGTCGCAGGCGCACGGCAACGCCTTCGACCGGGTCCGGGCCCTGCAGGAGGGCGTCGAGCAGGGCGCCGGCCGGTGCGCCGCGTACAACGCCCGCAACCTGCCGGTGACCGAGGTCCCCTTCAGCTCCGAGGAGGAGGCCGCGTCCGGCGGCGACCTGCCCTACGAGCAGGCGGTGGCCGAGCTGTCCGCCGACGCCTCCGCGTACTGGAGCCGCGCCTACCCCCGGCTCACCGGCAAGCCGTGGAAGCAGGTCGAGGTCGTCCCGTTCGACCCCGCCGACCCGCCCGACTGCCCCGGCCAGGACCCGTCGCCGGCCTTCGCCTGCACGAGCCGGGACTTCGTCGCCTTCGACGACAAGCAGCTGGGCCCGCAGCTGTACGAGCACATCGGCGACAACGCCATCGGCATGCTCCTGGCCGACCTGTTCGCCCGCGTCGCCCAGGAACGCCGCGGCGCGTCGGCCACCGGCCACGAGGGCCAGCTGACGGTCGACTGCCTGGCCGGCTCATGGACCAACGACCTGCTCACCCGCACCGAAGGCCTCCGCCTCTCCCCGGGCGACCTGGACGAGGCCGTCGCCGCCCTGCTGGTCTTCGGCCGCGCGGGCTCCAGCAACGACGCCAGCGCCTTCGACCGCATCGCCGCCTTCCGCGCCGGCACCCTGGGCGGCCTGCCCAAGTGCGTCTAGCCCCTGCCTCGCGAATCATGGTTGCCGGCAACCCGCAGCCAGCCGAGCATCGGCCGCGTCGCTTCCGGTTGGCGATCTGGTCTTTGGGTTCGGGGACGACCGTGGCGATGTCCCGTGCACGCAGCAGTTCGCGGCTTGCTCGGGAGGAAGAGGCCTTGTCGGCGGTCACCGGGTTCGGGCGTTCTGCGGGGTCCTCCTCGCCGGCCGGGCCGCTGAACCGACACCTGATCCAGCAGCGGCTCCGGCTGGCGGGTGTCAGCCGCCTGGCCGGGGTGGTTCGGGTGGCTCGTTCGCTGGACCGGGTGTGGACCTTGGCGTGCCGGTGACTCGTCGGCGTTGAGCCCCCACGACTGTGGAGCCGACCTGAGCCTCCCTGGCGATGTCGCCGTCCGCGTCGGCGAGGGCGACGACCCGTGCTTTCGGCATCGCCCAGGTGCCGTCGGCGGCCCACCGCCGCGGCCCGTTGCTGGACGGGCGGCGTGAGTCGATGCAGCCGATGGCGGAGCGGATTGGGGTGGATCATCGGGGGTGCAGCAGTTCGTCACGACGTCACCGTGGGACACGGCGGCGGTGCGGGCGCAGCGTAGCGGCAGCGGTGCGCCGTGATCTGGCTGACGCGCAATGGGCGATGCTGGCGTCTTTGCTGCCTGCGGATTCCGGTCGTGGGCTGCAGAAGGAGCCGTCGGGTGGAGCTGCCGATGGCCGGGTCATGTGGTGGTGGCGGTGGTCCGGATCAGGGTGGCGCAGGTGTCCGGGGCGTCGGAGAACGGGAGGTGGCCGCAGCGCTTGAGGCTGACGTGGTGGGCGTGCGGCAGTACAGCGGCGGCGCGGCGGGACTGGAAGGCGGGGAGGATCGCGTCGCGGGTGCCCCAGGCGACGGTGACCGGGATGGTGGCCAGGGCGCCGGGGTCGGTGAAGCGGTGGCCGGCGAACGCGGACCTGGCGGCGGTGAAGGCGGGGGCGGCCACCAGGGCGTCGACGTCGGCGAGGCACACGGCGGGGTCGAGGCGGGCCGGGTGGCCGAAGAACAGGCCGAACAGGGCGATCCTGCCCGCCGCCGTCGACGCGAGGGCGGGCAGCGCGGGGCGGGTGAGGCGGCCGAGGACGCGGGCGCCGGTGACCGAGGCCTGGCACCAGCGGCGGGACAGCGGGCCCCAGAAGCCGATCGGGGCGAACGCCGTCACCGACCTGGCCACGCCGCGGCGGCCGAGCTCGAGCGCGACCCCGCCGCCGAGTGAGCTGCCCGCCACGTGGAACGACGGGCCCGCGAACCGGACCACGGCGTCGGCCAGGGACTGCACGTCCGCGGCGCCGTCCGCCGGGGAGGCGCCGAAGCCGGGAAGGTCCAGCGCCAGCACGTCGAAGTGGGGGCGGAGGGCGGGCAGGACCGGCTCCCACAGCTGCCAGCGGCTGCCGATGCCGTGGAGCAGGACCAGGGGCTCGCCGGTGCCGGACCGGTGGTGCGACAGCGTGGTCACGAGGGTCACCGTACGTTGTTGACAGCCAGCCAACAACAGGGCACGGTGGCTGCCATGCGGATGAGCGGGGACGTCGCCGAGCGCGGCCGGAGGCTGGAACCCGACGTGCGGCGGGAGCAGATCCTCGCCGTCGCGGTGCGGCTGTTCGGGGAGCGGGCCTACGCGGACGTGTCCACCACGGACATCGCCGAGGCGGCCGGGGTCGCCCGCGGGCTGATCAACCACTACTTCGGCACGAAGAAGGGCCTGTTCGTCGAGGCGGTCCGGGTGCTCGTGACGATCCCCGCGGTCGCCGTGGAGCAGCTGCCGGACGGCGACCTGGCGACCCGGGTCGACGCCAGCGTGACCTGGTTCCTCGACGTGGTGTCCCGGCACAGCCGGTCGTGGCTCGCGGCCGTCGACGGCGGTGGGGTCGGGCGGGACCCGGACATCGAGCGGGTGCTCCGCGAGGCCGACGACATCGCCGCCGACAGCATCCTGGTGGCGGTCGGGCTCGACGGGCAGGCCGAGCACCGCGACGAGCTGCGGGCGATGGTCCGGGCCTACTGCGGGCTGGCGAAGGCGACCGCCCGCGAGTGGCTGGAGCGCGGCGTGCTCAGCCGGGACCAGGTGCACGTGCTGCTGTCGACCAGCCTCATCACGCTCGTGGAGCAGGTGTTCAGGAAGCTATGACGCGGATTCTGGTCGTCGGCGCCGGGTTCGGCGGGATCGCGGTCGCGCACCTGTTGCGCCGGGCCGGGTTCCGCGATCTGACCATTGTGGACAGAGCGGGTGGCGTCGGCGGGGTCTGGCGCGACAACACGTATCCGGGCTGCGCGTGCGACATCCCGGCGCCGCTGTACTCGTACTCGTTCGCGCCGAACCCCGACTGGTCGCAGCGCTTCCCGCCGCAGCCGGAGATCCTTGGCTACCTTCAGCGGTGCGTCCGGGACTTCGGCCTGGAGCCGCACCTGCGGCTCGGCACCGAGGTCGTGGCCGCCGCGTGGACCGGCGAGCGGTGGCGGGTGTCCTATCAGGACGGTTCCGGTGACGAGTTCGACGTCCTCATCCCGGCGATGGGGCAGCTGTCGCGGCCGGTGGTCCCGGCGCTGCCGGGCGCGGAGGAGTTCAGCGGCCCGGCGATGCACACGGCGCAATGGGATCCGGGCGTCGACGTGACCGGCAAACGGGTCGGCGTCATCGGCACGGGGGCCAGCGCGATCCAGCTGGTGCCGGCGATCGCGCCGCACGCCGCGCGGGTCACCGTCTTCCAGCGCACGGCGCCGTGGACGCTGCCGAAGCCGAACCGGCGGTACGGGAGCTGGCGGCGGGCCCTCAACCGCAGGGTCCCGGCGGTGATGCGGGCCGCGCGGGCCGGCACGTGGCTGCTCACCGTCGTGACGGGCAAGGCGGTGACCGGCAACCGGCCGGCGCGACTCGCGGTCTGGACACTGTCCAGCGCGCAGCGCGTGCTGCAGGCGCGCGGCATCCGGGAGCGGGTCACGCCGGACTACGCGATGGGCTGCAAGCGGGTGCTGTTCACCGGCGACTGGTTCCGGACGCTGCGCCGCCCCGACGTCGACCTGGTGACCGCCGACATCGCACGGGTGACCGCCGGGGGCGTCCGCACGGAGGACGGCGCCGTGCACGAGTGCGACGTCCTGGTGTACGGCACCGGCTTCGCGGCCACCGAGTTCCTCGCACCGGTGCGGATCACCGGACGGGACGGGCGCGACCTGCAAGGCGAGTGGCGCGGCGGCGCCTACGCCCACCTCGGCATCGCGGTGCCGGGCTTCCCGAACATGTTCCTGATGTACGGGCCGAACACCAACACCGGCAACACGTCGGTGGTGTACTTCCACGAGGCGCAGGCCCGCTACATCGTGCAGGCGGTGCGGCTGCTGGCGGGCCGGGGGCCGGTGGAGGTGCGGGCGGAGGTCGCGGGCGCGTTCGACGCCGAGATGCAGCGCCGGCTCGGCGACAGCGTCTGGGCGGGCTGCGACAGCTGGTACCGCACCGGCGGCGGGCGCGTCGTCACCAACTGGCCGGGGATGGCGGCCGAATACGCGGCGCGCACGGCCCAGTTGAGCGAAGCGGACTACACAGTGGACTACACACGGGCCCGCTGAGGCGAGCCGAACCGCATCCGGAAGTCGCCGGCGACGAACGACAGCAGCGGCCGGCGGCCGGCGAGGAACCGCAGCGGACCCTCGGGGGCGATCGTCCACGCGACCCGGGCGAGGCCGTAGCGCGCGGTCGAGCGCACCGGGGTCGTCTCGGCGCGCCCCGCGAGGTCCTGCACGACCCGGAACCCGGCCGGCAGCCGCGGCGGTAACCCGTCCCCGCGGGGCAGCGCGGCCGACGCGATCGGACCGTCCACTGTGGACGCGGAGGCGGGGCCGGACGAGGACGGGATCGTCAGATCGGCGAGGCCCTTCGGGATGCCCCAGAGCTCCCGGCCGCCGTCCCGGGACGCGACGCTGTCCACCCAGATGTGCGTGATGGTGACGCGCGGCCGCCAGCCGGCCCGGGTCAGCACGGCCGAGAGCAGCTCCCGGTATGCCATGTCGCCGCCGGGCCGGTAGTCGACCCACGCGGTGCCGACGAACGCCCGCTTCCCGACGCGCAGCACCCGGACGGCGCCGTCCAGCGTCGGCGGCAGCGCGGGCGCGTCCGCGACCGGCACGGCCCACACGGACACGTGCATCCGGCCGCGCAGAGACCACGGCGAAGGTGGATACGACATCGATGGGCTTCCCTCCACGACGGCACTCTACGCCTCTTGACAGCCTGCCAACAAGCGGAGCTTAATCGATCCTCAGGAAACAGCGTTTCGTCCAGCGATACACGTCAGGAGGTAAGCGCTCGATGTTCTCCAAACGGCTGACCGCTCTGTCCGCCCTGCTCATCGCCGCCACGGTGAGCCTGACCGCACCGGCGCGGGCGGCGACAGCTGCCGGCACCTGGACCCAGGTCGGCAACACCGTCGACGTCTCGTGCGCCGGGCTGACCTACCACCCGTCGGCGGACTGGTTCCTGCCCGCCGGCACCGCCAAGGGCCTCGTCTACCTGCAGCACGGCTTCTCCCGCTCCAACGGCAACCTGGCCGACCTCGCCGAGCACTACGCCGCGGCCGGGTTCGTGGTCTTCGCGCCGACGCTGCCGTCCGCCGACATCTTCGGCTGCACGGTCAGCAACCTCGGCAACAACGCCCCGTTCCTGAACAACGTCGCGACCTGGCTCGGGCAGGCGAACACCGCGGGCGGCGCGCTCGCCCGCAGCTACGCCGACGCGCTGGGCAAGGCGGGCCGACCGGCGGGCGCCCTGCCGACGTCGTACGTGATCGCGGGCCACTCGGCCGGCGGTGAGGTCGCCGCGTACGTCGCGAACCGGCTGCGCACCACCTTCCCGTCGCAGTTCGCCCGGGTCCGCCTCGTGCAGCTGCTCGACCCGGTGAAGTCGTTCATCGGCTCCAACACGGCCACCGGCCTGAAGGGCCTCAACCTGACCAGCACGCCGGTCCTCGCGATCTCGTCCCCGCCGTACCTCGCCAACTCCAACGCGAACGGGACGGTCGAGCTCACCAACGATGTGCACCGGCCGTTCCTCGGCGTCCGCCTCACCACCGGCTCCCACTGCGACGCGGAGGGCACGAGCACCGACGGCCTGTGCACCGTGCCCAACGGCGCCTCCCAGCCGGGCAACGTCACGGCGCTGCAGACCTTCGCGGTCGCCTGGGCCGGCGACGCCGTCGCGGGCACGACGACCGCCACGTACTACCCCGGCGGCGCGTACTACCAGTCGCTGCTGACGGGCGGCGTGACGCAGACGCTCAGCGGCAGCTGAGCCCGGCCCGGCGGACAACGGCCCGCCGTCGATGCGAACCAGGCATTGACGGCGGGCCCCACTCTTCCCGTACGCTGGCGCGTGTCGTAAGGGAAACTGTGTTCCACTAGAGGAAACAGAGGTCCGAATGGCTCAACGCTTCAGCCGCCGTGGCGTGCTGCTCGCAGCCGGTGGCAGCGCCCTTGCCGGCGCTGCCGGCGCCCTGGTCGGCCCGTCCCGGGCGGACGCCGCGTATTCGAACGTCGGCACGTACGGCACCACGGTCAACGGCGACCAGGCCGACGTGTACCACCCCAGCACCTCCTCACCGCACCAGCCGTGGCCGGTCGTCCTGCTGCTGCAGGGCGCGAACGTGGCCCGGTCCTCCTACGCCGGGTACGCGCGGAAGGTCGCCTCCTACGGCTTCGTGGTCGTCGTCCCCGACCACACCCGGGTCATCTTCGGCGTCCCCGGCCTGTACGCCGACGGCGCCGAGGCGACCTGGACCGTCGCCTGGGCCGCCGCCGAGAACGCCCGCACCGGCTCGCCGCTCAAGGGCCAGATCGACGCGGGCACGCTCCTGCTCACGGGGCACTCGTTCGGCGGCGCCGCCGGGCTCGGCCTGACCACGGGCCTGTCCACGCCGCCGTTCACCGACGTGCCGATCCCGGCGCCGGCGCAGCTGCGGGCGGCCGCGTTCTACGGCACCAACAACGCCGCCCCCGGCTCGCCGGTGATCCCGCCGGTCGCCAACACCGTCCCGGTCGCGCTCATCCAGGGCGCCGTGGACGGCATCGGCACCCCCGCCAACGGCCTCGGCACGTACGCGGTCCTGCAGGGCACGCCGAAGCTGTACGTGAGCGTCGCCGGCGCCAACCACTACGGCATCACCGACGCGCAGAACCCGGCCGGCGCCCGGCCGGACCTGTCGCCGCAGACCCTGAACCAGGCGGCGGGCGTGGAGAACATCGCCCGGTGGGCCGCGCTGTGGCTGCGCGCCCAGCTCGGCGACCCGGTCGGCACCGCCTGGGTCTACGGCATCGGCGACGCCGTCGACGCCGGCGTGGAGACCCAGTTCGTGCACTGAACCCAACGTGCGGGGGCGCCTCACCGCGCCCCCGCAGCTCGCCGCCCACGCAGCCTCGCCCGCGCCCCCGCCACTTCGCTTGCCGGATGGCAACGAACCGCCGCTGAGCAGGGTCGATAGGGTTCACCGATCCGGAGTTGGGACGGTTTCTCGGTGGACATGAGCCTGCACGTGCAAGGCCGCATCGGTGGCGGCGTCGCCATCGTGGTCCGTGGCGATCTCGACTACGGCGCCACGGACCGGTTCCGCCAGTGCGTCGAGCGGGCGCTGCAGCCGCCGCCGGGCACGCTGTACCTCGACCTGCGCCTCGTCACGTTCATGGACTCCAGCGGCATCGGCGCTCTGGTGGCCGCGCACCGGCAGGCCGAGCAGACCGGCTCGCGGCTGGTGCTGGAGCATCCGTCGGCGACGCTGCTGCGCACGCTGCGCACCGCCGGGCTGATCAGTCTGTTCGGGCTCCCACCGCAATAGGGGCGTCCGCGACGGCGACCGGGCCCGCCGCCTGGACCGGCACCTTCGCGGCGGGGCGCGTGCGGCGCGGCGTCCAGTCCTTGAACGCGAGCGCGCGCCGCTCGACCAGGTGCCACGACAGCGCGGCCGCGGCGAACGCGGCGGCCAGGGACATCGCGATGTAGGGCACGTATCCCCACCGGTTCCAGCCGAGGCCGGCGAGGACCTGCTGGCCGATGAACCCGTAGATGTAGACGCCGTACGAGTAGTCGTTGCGCCGGCCGATCCACCGCAGCCCGGCCGGCAGCCGCACGGACGCCCAGATCAGCGTGTACACCAGGGCCGGGAACCCGATCACGAAGAAGCCGCCGAACAGCAGCGACCCGGCGAGGGCGGTGAGGGCGGCGAACCCGGCGCCGTCGTGGATGACGACCCGGTCGCGGTACAGCTCCATCACCGCGCCGGCGAGGAACAGGAACCCCAGGTACATGAGCCAGTGGAACGAGACCTCGCCCAGCAGCGGCAGGTGGACCTGGCCGTAGTGCGGGGTCGGCGGCCCGGTCAGCGGGCGGCCCTGGATCTGGTCGGTGACGACGACGCCGTACAGCGCGACGGCGAGGCACACGACCAGCCACCGCCTGCGGTGCAGGACCGCGGTGACGGCGAGCGCCCCGGCCAGCCCGTAGCAGAGCACCTCGTACACCAGCGACCACAACGCACCGTCGAACACGCTGCCGCCGGACTGCCGCCCCCAGGGGGTGGACGCGCCGAGCAGGTCATGGATGCCGTACTGGCGGACACCGGTGAACCAGTTGCCGGTGACGTACTGCAGCGGCCCCTTCGGCCCGGACCAGAACCCTCTGAGCGTCCCCCATTCGTGCAACGCGACGAGCGGCGCGACCACGAACGCCGTCACGAGCAGGCACACCCACAGCGCCGGCAGGATGCGCAGCATCCGGTGCCACACGAACCGGCCGATCGTCGTGCGCGCCGCGCTGCGCGTGATGAGCAGCCCCGACAGCACGAAGAAGCCGAACACCGCGAGGGTGCCGGTGTTGGTCTGCCCGCGGAACAGCGACTCGGCGAGGTCCTCCCAGCCGAAACCGAGCGACGTGCCGTGCGTGAACACGACGACGACCGCCAGGCCCAGCCGGATCGCGCCGATCCCGTTGTCCCGTCCCGCATACAACTGCTCGAGCGTCGCGGGCCTGCGCCCGTGCCGCGGCCGAACTCGCGTCACCACATACCTCTCCCTCGCGCAGGCGCGACGGGCCGGGACGCGGGCCGGGCGGACCAGCGTCAGACCTCGAGACAATCGCGGATTTCACGGGGGGAGTGGACGCGGGCTCCGCGTCCTCGACGAGGCTAACCCACCGATCTCGTGACGCCGTGTGAATGCGGGGCGGCAGCACGGTGAAGTGTCGACGGGTGAATCCCGGCGTCCGTTCACTCACCCGTTAGGCTGGCCGGCGTGCGCCTGGTGTCGTTGCTGCCGTCCGCGACGGAGATCGTCTACGCGCTGGGGCTCGGCGACGACCTGGTCGGCGTGACGTTCGAGTGCGACGAGCCGCCGGCCGCGCGGACCGGCAAGACCGTGGTCGTCGGCGGGCGCGACACCCGCGGGATGGCGCCGGCGGAGATCGACGCGTATGTGCGGGAGCGGTTCGCGGCGGGCGAGGACCTCTACACGCTGCACGCCGGCGCCCTGGCCGCGCTCGATCCGGAGCTGATCCTGACGCAGGACCTGTGCCGGGTGTGCGCGCTGCCGTCCGGGCACGTGTCCGACGCCCTGGAGCACCTCGGGTGTCGCGCCGACGTGCTGTCGCTCGACCCGCACTCCCTCGCGGAGGTGCTCGGCACGATCGTGGCGGTCGGCGCCCGCGCCGGGGTGCCGGACCGGGCGGACCGGCTGGTCGCGGACCTGCGGGCGCGGCTGGACGCGGTCGCGGCGGCGGTCGCCGGGCGCCCCCGGCCGCGGGTGCTGGTCGTGGAGTGGGTCGACCCGCCGTTCACCGCCGGCCACTGGGTGCCGGACCTGGTCACGGCCGCCGGCGGGGAGCCGGTCGCGGCGCATCCCGGCGCGCGGTCGCAGGCGACGACCTGGGACGCGCTGACCGCGGCGGCGCCGGACGTGGTCGTGGTGTCGCCGTGCGGGTTCCACCTCGACGGCGCCGCCGATCAGGCCCGGCTCGTCGCGCCGCGCTTCCCGGACGCCGCGGTGTGGGCGATCGACGCCGACGGCATCGTGGTGCGGCCCGGCCCGCGGCTCGTCGACGGGGTGGAGGCGCTCGCCGCGCTGCTGCACCCGGACGCCTGCCCGCAGCAATGGCGAAGGGCCCGCGCCACGCCCATCGTGTGAGCGTCGCACGGGCCCGTCATGCAAGCGGTCACCGGCAGGTGCGCGGCTTCCGAAGCAGGAGCGAGAAGGTCAGAGACCGCGAACGTTGTCCGCCTGCGGGCCCTTCTGGCCCTGGGTCACGTCGTATTCGACCTTCTGGCCCTCGGTGAGCTCCCGGTAGCCGGAGCTCGCGATGGCCGAGTAGTGCACGAAGACGTCCGCGCCGCCGTCGTCCTGCTGGATGAAGCCGAAGCCCTTTTCGGAGTTGAACCACTTCACGGTACCGCTAGCCACACGTTCCTCCTGAAACAGACGAGTCCTGCCGACCATCGTTGCCGGCAGTGAAGACCTCGCCGGGTCCCACGGTACTGCCAGTTGTCCCGCAGAGACAGCCGGGCATCCGCGTCAGTCACCCGAATCCCCTAGTGGTATGAGCCACAAAACGGGCTATTCACCGTATTTCGGGGTCACCTTGTAACCCATTAGGGTGATCTTCTATGAGCGCGATCACCCATTTGGACCTCACAGGCTTCCAGCAAATGGACCAGTATGCCTGGCAGCACGAGCAGGGTCCGGTGATGACGCTGCACTTCTTCAACCTGCGCCCCGACCTGCCGGCCCCGCTGCACGACCCCGCCGCGCTGTTCGCCGGCACGGCCCGGCGGACCGCGGCGGGCGGCGGCGGGCTCATCGACGCGGCCGTCGAGCCGGTCGACGGCGTGCCCGCACTGCGGCAGGTGGTGAAGGTCCGCCACCCGCAGGGCCACGGCCAGGTGTTCCTCGGCTCGTACACGATCCCGCGGGCCACCTGCAGCACCGTGCTGAAGCTGCAGGCGGCGGAGTCCGGCACGACCGGCGTCCGGGAGGCGCTCGTCTTCGCGAAGCTCGGCCCCGACGCGATGTACATGCCGTCGCCGTTCGCCCCGGACGCCACCGGCGGCCTGCCCACCCACCGCGCCGACGACGAGCAGTACGACGCCGAGTTCCCGGACCACCCGCTGACCGCGATCCGGGCGATGCTGCGCCGGCTGCTGCCGAGCGTCCGCCTCGACGAACGCTTCAAGGCCCTGCCCCCGTTCTGACGGGTGTTCCGTACGATCCCTCCCATGTCGACCACGGCCTCCGGGTGTCTCTTCGGTCTCGCGTACGGCGATGCCCTCGGCAAACCGACCGAGTTCATGACGGTCGACGCGATCGTCGCGCGCTACGGTCCCGGCGGACCCCGCGACCTGGAGGGCGACCCGGCGCTCGTCACCGACGACACGCAGATGACGCTCGCCGTCGGCTGGGCGCTGCTGGACGCTCCCGCCGCCACCGCCGCCGCGCTGGAGCCGCCGCTGCGGGCCCGCTTCGTGGAGTGGGCACACAGCCCCGACAACGACCGCGCGCCGGGCATGACGTGCCTGCGGGCCTGCGGCGGGCTCGCCCGCGGCGTGCCGTGGACCGAGGCGACCGTCGCCGGCTCCAAGGGCTGCGGCGCCAACATGCGCGTCGCGCCCGTCGGGCTCGTCCCCACCTACGACCTGGACACCCTCGCGGGCGTCGCCCAGCTGCAGGCCGCCATGACCCACGGCCATCCGACGGCCCTCGCCGCCAGCGAGCTCACCGCGCTCGCCGTCCGCCTGCTCCGCGACGGAGCCGCCATCGCGGACCTGCCCGCCGCGCTGCGCGACCGGTGCGAGTCGCAGCGGACCACCTACCGGTCGGACTGGCTCGGCACCCTCTGGCAGCAGCCGTCGGTGACCTCGCCGGAGCAGTTCATCAGTCGCGGCTGGGACGAGTGCCTCGACGTGCTCGACCGCCTCGACGACGCCCTGGCCGGCCCCGACGACGGCGGCGACCCGTGCGCGGCCACCGGGGCGGGCTGGATCGCCGAGGAGGCCCTGGCCACCGGCCTGCTGTGCGCGATCCGCCACGCGGACGACCCGGTGACCGCCCTCGCCCGGGCCGCCACCACGTCCGGCGACTCGGACTCGATCGCCTGCCTCGCCGGCGCCTTCCTGGGCGCGTCGCTGGGCATGACGGCGTGGCCGCTGCCGTGGCTGTCCCGCATCGAATACGCCACCGGCCTCGCCGCCCTCGGCCGCGTCTGGGACTGACCCACCGGCTCCGGCTACCGGGCGTGTTCCCGCAGCTGCGAGCGGGTGATGGCGGCGACGTCCGGGACGCCGGCGAGGGCCATCGTCAGGTCCAGCTCGGCGACGACGTTTTCCGCGACCTGCCGTACGCCGTCCGCACCGGCGATCGCGAGCCCGTAGATGTGCGGCCGCCCGAGCAGGCACGCGTCGGCGCCGAGGGCGAGCGCGACGAACACGTCCGCGCCGGAGCGGATGCCGCTGTCGAACAGGACGGTTGCGTCGGGTCCGACGGCGTCGCGGACGGTGACCAGCGCGTCGAGGGCGGCGACCGTGTGGTCGACCTGCCGGCCGCCGTGGTTGGACACGATGATGCCGTCGACCCCGGCCGCGACCGCGGTCCTGGCGTCGTCGGGGTGCAGGATGCCCTTGAGCAGGATCGGCAGCTTCGTGCGGCGGCGCAGCGTCTCCACGTGCCGCCAGCTCAGGCCCGGGTTGGAGTAGATGTCGAGGAAGGTCTCGACGGCGGCCCGCGGCTCCTTGGAGCGCAGGTTGGCGACGGTGCCGCCGGGGTGGTTGCGCGCCATCGACCACAGCGTCCGCAGTGCGCCGAGCGTGACCTGCGGCTTGCCGGCCGGGGCGGTCATGCGCTCGCGGACGATCTCCATGAAGCGCGGGTCCGAGGTGTACTGGGCGATCCCCAGCCCCCGCGCGAACGGCAGCGAGCCCAGGTTGAGGTCCTGCGGCCGCCAGCCGAGCAGCGTGGTGTCGAGCGTGACGACGAGCGCGCGGGCGCCGCAGTCCTCCGCGCGGCCGATCATCGAGTCGACCAGCCGCTCGTCCGTCGACCAGTACAGCTGATACCAGAACGGGGTGCCGCCCATCCCGGCCGCGGTGCGCTCCATGGGGTCGCAGCCTTGGCTGGAGAAGATGTACGGCACACCCGCCGAGGCCGCGCCCTCGGCGATGCGGACGTCGCTGCCGGGCGTTACGAGCGCGCCCGCGCCGACCGGGGCGAGCAGCAGCGGCGCGCGCAGCGGCGTGCCGGCCACCGTGGTGGTCAGGTCCCGCGTGGTGACGCCGTGCAGCATCCGCGGCACGATCCGCCACCGCTCGAACGCGGCCCGGTTGTGCCGCATGGTGGCGCCGCCGCCCGCGCCGCCCGCCACGTAGGCCCACGCCTTCCGCGACATGGCCCGCTGCGCCCGCCGCTCCAGCTCGTCGGCGTCGGTCGGCACGTCCGGCGCCCGCCCGAGCACACCGGCGCGGTAGATGGCGTTCTGCCTGAGCCGGCCCGGGCCGGGGGTGCTGGTCATGGTCGCCAATCTTCCTCACCGCGCGGCGGCCGGCAACGGGCTACGGTCGGGGCGTGACGAAGCACCGGCCCGCCGCGCGGGTCATCTGCCTGGACGCCGCCGACCGGGTGCTGCTGCTGCGGTGGCGGGATCCTTCCGACGGCAGGTGGCTGTGGGAGCCGCCCGGCGGTGGCATCGACCCCGGCGAGACCCCGCTCGAGGCGGCGCGGCGGGAGCTGGCCGAGGAGACGGGGCTCGACGCGGCGCTCGTGCGGGAGCGCTGGGTGCCGGTGTCCCGCGACTCGTGGTGGAAGGGCACGCGGTACGTCGGGACCGAGCAGTTCTTCCTCGCCCGGTTCGACGCCGAGCGGCCGCCGCTGGTCCGGACCGGTCTGCTGCCCCATGAGCAGGTGACGCTCGACTCGCACGCGTGGGTCCCGTGGTCGGACCTGGCGTCGCTGCCGGACGAGCTCCAGCCGCCGCAGCTGCTGGAGGTCCTGGCGGCCCTGGCCCCGGACGGCCCGTGGTCGGCGCCCCGGCCCTGACCCGGCCCTGACCCGGCCGGCGCCTCGGCGCTGACCGGGTCGCAACCTGAGCGCAATGTGCGGCGGGCATCATGGAGTGCTTCCGGCCGAAAGGGATGTCGTGCTGCTGTCTGTCGCCGCCGCGGTGGTTGCCGCGCCGTTCGTGTGGTTCGTCGGGTCGGTCGCCGGGGTCGCTATGGTGACGGCGCTGCGGGAGCTGCGGGTCGAGCGGCAGGTCCGCCGGATCCGGCGGGAGCGCGCGGGATCACCATGGGAGTCCCCGTCTCCGGGTCGGGCATGACGCGGCAGGCCAGGCCGAAGACCGCTGCGACGATCGGCGCCGTCACCACCTGAGCCGGTGACCCTTCGGCGACGACCCGGCCGGCGCGCATGGCGACCAGGTGCGTCGCGTAGCGGGCCGAGAGGTGCAGGTCGTGCAGCACCGCGACGAGGGTGCGGCCGCGGTCCCGGTGCAGCCGGGCGCACAGCTCGAGGACCTCGATCTGGTGGGTGACGTCGAGGTACGTGGTCGGCTCGTCGAGCAGCAGCATCGGCGTGTCCTGGGCCAGGGCCGTCGCGATCCACACCCGCTGCCGCTGGCCGCCGGACAGCTCGTCGACCGGGGTCGACGCCAGGGCCGTCGTGCCGGTCGCGTCCATCGCGTCGCGGACCGCGTGCCGGTCGGCGGCGGTCCAGGGGGCGAGCGGGCCCTGGTGCGGGTACCGCCCGTGGGCCACGAGGTCGGCGACGGTGATGCCGGCGGGGGCGGTCGCCGACTGTGACAGCAGCCCGAGGGTCCGGGCGACCTCGCGGGTCGGCCGGGTGCGGATGTCGTGCCCGTCCAGCAGCACCGCGCCGGTCCTGGGGCGCAGCGTCCTGGCCAGGGCCCGCAGCAGCGTCGACTTGCCGCAGGCGTTGGGCCCGACGATCACCGTGAACGAGTGGTCGGGGACGCGCACCGTCAGCCCCTCGGCGATGGTGTGGGCGTCGTAGCCGAGGGTCACGGCCTCGGCCGCGAGCCGGTCAGGCACGGCAGCCACCTCCGGTCAGAGCTGTCGACGTGCCGCGGGCGCCGTGGCCGGGGGCCGGTGCGCCGGCAGTGAGCCGATCAGGCACGGTCACCCCTCGGGTCAGGGCTTCCAGGAGCGCGGGCATCTCGGGGGCGTCGAGGAGGTGCCGGTCGGGCCCGATGGCCACTCGGGTCCGGGCTCGCGGGAGCGCGGGCATCCCGCCGGCGCCGCGGTCGGGCGCCGGGGTGTCGACGGTGAGCAGGTCAGGCACGGCGGGTGCGCCGGGCCAGGAACCAGATCAGGTAGCCGCCGCCGAGCAGGCCCGTCACCACGCCCGCGGGGATCTGGTGGTCGGGGACGGCCCGCTGGCCGGCGACGTCGGCGGCGGTCAGCAGGGCGGCGCCCAGGAAGAGGGACGGGAGCAGGTTCGGGCCGGGGGCGCGGGTCAGGCGGCGGGCCAGCTGGGGTGCGGTCAGGGCCACGAACGCGACCGGCCCGGCCGCCGCGGCCGCGGCGGCGGCGAGCAGGACCGCGCCGGTGAGCGCGCCGAAGCGGACCGCGCCGACCCGGACGCCGAGCGCGGTGGCGGGGTCGTCGCCGAGCTCCAGGGCGCGCAGCGGCCGGCCGCAGGCCAGGACGGCGGGTCCGGCGACGCAGACGGCGGCGCCGACGACGAGGGCGTTGCCCCAGCCGCGGCCGTCGAGGCTGCCGGTGAGCCAGAGGACGGCGCGGGCGGCGTCGATGATCTGGGCGCGGGTCAGCAGGTAGGTGATGACCCCGGTGAGGATGCCGGCGACGCCGATGCCGATGAGGACGAGGCGGTTGCCGTACCCGCCGGCGCGCCAGGCAAGCGGGTGGATGGCGGCGCCCGTGGCGAGGCCGCCGAGGACCGCGCCGCCCGCGACGGTGGCGGTGCCCCCGCCGACGACCACGATGGCGAGCAGCGCGCCGGTCGACGAGCCCTGGGTGAAGCCGAGCACGTCGGGGCTGCCGAGCGGGTTGCGGACGACGGACTGGAAGACCGCGCCGGACAGGGCGAGCGCCGCGCCGGCGAACAGGCCGGTGACGACCCGCGGCAGCCGGATCTCGGTGACGACGAACGCCTCCGCGGCCGAGCCGCCCCCGGTCAGCGTGCGCAGCACCGCGGGGATGCTCATCGGGTAGTCGCCGCTGCCGACCGCGTACAGGGCGAGGACGACCGCCACGACCGCGAACACGCCGACGGCCCAGCGGGCCCGGACGACGGCGCTCATGCCCGCCTCCACCCGGCGCCGGACCGGCGACCGACCGCCGTGACCTCGGACTGACCGACGGCGAGACGGTGAACGAGCGCCAGGGCCGTGGGCGGGCGGACGGAGGAACGCCTCATGCCCGCCTCCGGCGGACCACGGCGAGGAAGAAGCCGCCGCCCACGACGGCGGTGACCACGCCGACCTGCAGCTCGCCGGGGCGGGACACGACCCGGCCGACGACGTCGGCGCCGAGCAGGAGGGCGGGGGCGAGGACCGCGCAGAAGGCCAGCAGCCACCGCAGGTCGGGCCCCGTCAGCGGGCGGACCAGGTGCGGCACCATCAGGCCGAGGAACACGATCGGGCCGCACGCCGCGGTCGCCGCGCCGCAGAGCAGGACGACGGCGACGGCGGCCACCGCGCGGATGCGGGCCGGGTCGGTGCCGAGGGCGCGCGGTGTCGTCGCCGAGCGCCATCACGTTCAGCGTGCGGGCGAGCGCCGCGGTCACCAGTACACCGGCGGCGATGAACGGCAGGATCAGCCTCGCCGTGCCGGGTGACGCCGCGGCGAGGGACCCCGCGGTCCAGAAGCGCATCCGGTCGAGCGAGGCGAGCCGCGCTTCAGCCACGCCGGCTGCGCCGGCCCCCTGGAGGCCCTCGCGAAGGCCCTGACGAGCGCGAAGAAGGTCACCGGGTGACGTTCGACTTCTTCGACGTGACGGTGCTGCGCAAGGAGCTGCTGTCGCCGTCGGCGGTGCGGCTGGTGTTCGGCGGCGCCGACCTGGCGGCGTTCGCCAGCGGCGGCCGGGACCAGCGGTTCAAGCTGTTCCTGCCGCGGCCGCACCAGCGGGTGGCGGTCGTGCCCAGGGGCGAGGACTGGTACCCGCAGTGGCGCGCGGCCGACCCCGCGACGCGGGCCGTCATGCGCACGTACACGGTGCGGGAGCAGCGCGGCGGCGAGTTCGACGTCGACTTCGCCGTGCACGACACGGTCAGCGCCGGCCCCGCGTCGACCTGGGCCCGGCACGCGCGCCCCGGCGACCGCGCCGTCGTGCTCGCCCCGACCGTCGCCGACAACGGCGGCGTCGACTTCCGCCCGCCGCCGGACACCGACTGGGTGCTGCTTACCGGCGACGAGTCGGCCCTGCCGGCGCTCGCCGGCATCCTCGCGTGGGTCGGCCGGTCGATGCCGGTCCGGGCCTGGATCGAGGTGCACGACGCCGCCGATGTACGGGACCTGCCCCGCCCTCAGGGCGCCGAGCTGACCTGGCTGGTCGGCGGCGGCGTCCTGGACGCGGTCCGCGCCGCGGACCTGCCGCCGGGCACCCCGTACGCGTGGGTGGCGGGGGAGTCCGGCGTCGTGCGGTCCGTGCGCCGGCACCTGGTCCACGAGCGCGGCATCGACCGCCGCCGGGTCATGTTCACCGGGTACTGGCGCCGCGGCGCGACCGAGGACGACCTCATCGCCGAGGCCGCCTGAGCACCCCGACGGCCCGTCGCACGCGAACGGCCCCGGCAGTGGGCTGCCGGGGCCGTCGGATCGTTCGGAGTGGTTACTTCAGCGGGTCGGCGCCCGGCGCGGACTGGCCGGGCGTGACGCGCGGGGGCTTGGGCTTCGCGGCGGCGCCGTTCGAGGCGGCCCGGGTCGACGCCGTCGCGGTGGACGACGCGGCGGACGACATCGCGGGTGAAGTGGCGGACGACATCGCGGGCGACGCCGCGGGTGGCGTGATCGAGGCGGTGGGCGGTGACGATGCGAGCTTCTTCGCCGTCGCCTGCGCCTGCGCGAAGGTCGGGTTGGCACGCAGCTGGCGGGCGCCCTCGACGATCTGCTCGTACTTGCCGCGGCCGGCACGGGTGCCCAGCACGTAACCGGTGGCGAGCCCGGCGGCCAATGTCAGCAGTCTCATCTGGTCTCCCTCAACGGTACGGGTGCTCGACTCCACGGCCTTGTGCCCGCCCTGACACGAGGTCAAACGCCCGGTGACGTTCCCCCGCCGTGGGTGACGCCGGAGAAGGCACGGATTCGTGATCGTGCAGGGAGACGATGTTCGGCTGCGCGAGCGGAGGCCGGTCCATGGGTACACCCGTCCGCGCGGGCGCCGTCGCGCTCTGCCTGCTGCTGGGCGTTGCCACCGGCTGCACGTCCGACGCCCCGGCGAAGCCACCGCCCAAGAACGCGGCGCCGGGCGTCACCGACCCGACCGACTTCGGTCACGGCCCGGTCGACCCGTCGGCGAGCGGCGACGCCAAGGTCGCCGTCACCACGATCGCGCGGCACCTCGACGTCCCGTGGGGCCTGACGTTCCTGCCCGACGGCAGCACCCTCGTCACCGAGCGGCGGACGCTGCGGATCCTGCGGGTCGGACCGGGCAGGGCGGCCAACGGCGCGCTGACGGTCACGCCGGTGACGAAGATCAGCGAGGCGGTGTCGGACAACGAGGGCGGGCTGCTCGGGATCGCCGCGTCGCCGCGGTTCGCCGTCGACCAGACGGTCTACATCTACTACACCACCGCCGTCGACAACCGGGTCGCCAAGCTGAAGTTCGGCGAGCGGCCGATGCCGATCGTCACCGGCATCCCGCGCGGCGGCATCCACAACGGCGGGCGGCTCGAGTTCGGCCCCGACGGGTACCTGTACGCGACCACCGGGGATGCGTCGAGGACCGAGGCGGCGCAGCAGCTCGACAACCTCGGCGGGAAGATCCTGCGGATGACGACCGACGGCAAGCCACCGCCCGGCAACCCGTTCCGCGGCTCGCTCGTCTGGTCCTACGGTCACCGCAACCCGGAGGGCCTGGACTGGGCCGCCGACGGCACGATGTACGAGACCGAGATCGGCGAGGCGGTCTGGGACGAGCTGAACGTCATCGTGCCCGGCGGCAACTACGGCTGGCCGCTCGTGGAGGGCATGGGCACCAACCCGAAGTACATCAACCCGGTCGTGACGTGGCACCCGGAGGTCGGGGTCAGCGCCGACGTGGCCGTGCTCGGCGGCACCGCCGTCGTCACCTGCCTGCGCGGGCAGCGCGTGTACCTCGTCGGCCTCGACCGCAGCCTGCAGAAGGAGGCCGGCAGCCGGCCGATCGAGGGCGGCGGGACCGACGCGCCGAGCATCCGGTGGCGGCCCGGCGGCGGGGTGCCGGACAAGCCGGTGGAGGCCCTCGCCACGACGTACGGCCGCCTGCGCACCGCCGTCAGGGCGCCCGACGGCAGCGTCTGGATGACCACGTCCAACCGCGACGGCCGCCTCGACCGCGGACCCTCCACCGACGACGACCGCATCCTCCGCCTGACCCTGCACCCCCTCGTCTTGCCGGGCCCACGGTGAACGTCGGTGGCATGGCGAGGCTGCGACACGCGGTGCGGCGCCGGCCGCGTCGCGTCGCGGCAGGATGCCTGCTCTGCGCCGTCCTGCTCAGCGTGCTGCTGGTCGTACAGACGCGGGACAACGAGACCCATGGACGGCGGTGCGCGGACCCCGGCGCGGTCTCGATGCCACGCCGGACGGTCAACGACGCCGAACTGTCCCAGCGACGGCTGCGCTGCGCCGACCTGGAGCGGTCCACTGTGGATGGTTTCGTCCGCGAGGCGAACCTGAGCGGCAGCAACCTGCACGAGGCGAACCTGCGGACGGTGTCGATGGAGAACGTCGACCTGACCGGCGCGGACCTCACCGGCGCCGACGTCCGCGACGCCACCCTCACCGGCGTCGAGCTCGGCCGGGCCGACCTGCGCCGTTCCACCTGGAACGGCAGCACGTTCGCCGACACCGGCCTGCGCGGCGCCGTGCTGCGCGGGGCACACCTGCGGCAGACCGAGCTCCGCCGGTCCGATCTCGGCGGCGCGGACGTCCGGGGCGCGGACCTGTCCGGCACCCTCCTGGCCGACACGGACCTGCGCGGCGCCCGCCTCGACGACGCCGACCTCGACGACGTCACGTGGGTGAACGTGGTCTGCCCCGACGGCACGAAGTCCGGCGGCGACCGGCGCGAGTCCTGCGCCGGCCACCTCACCCCGAGGTGACAACGGCCGCCGGGGCGTGCGCGTCGACCTGCCAGCAGGCGGCGGTGAAGCGGACCTCGTCGCCTTGGACGAAAGGGGCGAACGCGGCACGGACGGTCTCGACGATCCGGGTCCGGGCCGGCTCGGCGACGTCACCCAGGACCAGACCGAGCGGGCCGAGCCGGGTGAAGTACGGCACGAGCGACGCCTCCGGGAAGGCGCACGGCACGTCGAGGGGGCGGATGTCGACCGCGGTCCAGCCGGCGTCGCGCAGGATGCCCCGCACCTTCGCCGGGTCGGCGAACGCGAACCGCCCCGGCGCGTCCGGCCGGCGAGCCGGTAGCGACGGCAGCAGCGGCGCCGCGGCCCGCTCCGCCGTCGTCATGAACGGGTTCTCCTCGACGCCGCGCCAGGTGACGGCGCGCAGGACCGCGCCCGGGGCGGCGGCGCGGCGCAGGTTGGTGAAGGCGCGCACGGAGTCGGCGAAGAACATGACGCCGAACCTGGAGATGACCGTGTCGAACGCCGCCGCCCCGAAGTCGTGCTCCTGCGCGTCCGCCTGGACGAAGACGGCCGGCACCCCCTCGCGGCCGGCCCGCTCCCGCGCCGCCGCGACCATCGGCTCGGCGATGTCGACGCCGACGCAGCGGCCGCCCGGGCCGACCTTCCGGGCGGCGGCGACGGTCGTGCCGCCGGTGCCGCAGCCGACGTCGAGCACGCTGCCGCCGCGGACCGCCGCGACCAGCAGGTCCTCGAACGGCCGGAACACCTCGTCCAGCATCGCCTGCGCCGAGACCCACGCCTGCCCGGCGCGGCCGTTCCACAGTGCCGTTTGCTGTTCCATGCTCAGCTCCCCCTTGCCATGAACGGTGACCGGATGGGACGGTTTCACTTCAAGCCGACTTGAGGTCAAGCCGATGACGAACCTGGACATCGCCGAGGTGGCGCGCCGCTCGGGGCTGGCCGCCTCCACCCTGCGCTACTACGAGGAGAAGGGCCTGATCGCCTCGGTCGGCCGGGCCGGCCTGCGCCGGCAGTTCGATCCGGGCGTGCTGCAACGGCTCGCGCTGATCGCGCTCGGGCGCACCGCGGGCTTCTCCCTGGACGAGATCGCGCTCATGTTCGCCCCCGACGGCAGCCCGCGCATCGACCGCGCCGTGCTCGCCGCGAAGGCCGACGACCTGGACGCGACGATCGGCAGGCTCACCGTCCTGCGCGACTCCCTCCGCCACGCGGCGGCCTGCCCGGCCCCAACGCACATGGAGTGCCCCACCTTCCGCCGCATCATCCGCGCCGCCGAGGCCGGCACCCTCGGCCCGGGCGGCGGACCGCGCCGCTGACGCCCCATGGGGCTTGCATTGTCACAATGTATAGGTCAGTGTGTGCGGGTGATCCGATTCGTCTGGGCACATCTTCGGGGGCGGGCGGGGCGGGCGGTGGCACTCCTCGTCGGGGTGCTCACCGCCACCACCGGCTTCACCGTGCTGACCGGCGCAACCGCCACCGCGCGGCTGGAGGTCACCGGCACCGTGGACGCCAACGTGCGGGCCGCGTACGACATCCTCGTCAGGCCGAAGGGCAGCCGGCTGCCGCTCGAAGGCGACCGCGCGCTGCTGCGGCCCAACGCGGTGTCCGGCATCTACGGCGGGCTCACCATGGACGACTGGGCGAAGGTCCGCTCGGTGCCCGGCATCGACGTCGCCGCGCCGATCGCGATGGCCGGGTCGCTCAACGCCGCCGTCGTCGCGCCGGTCGACCTCACCGACCTCGTCGACCCCAAGCTGGACCGGCAGGTCATCCGGGTCGACCGCACGCTGCTGGCGGACCGCGGGCTCAGCCGTACACCGGCGACCCCCGCATGGGTGTACGTCACCACGCACGACGTCTCGTGGCCGCGGCTCGGCCGCAACGAGGAGCTGCTGCAGTTCTCGGGCGGCCAGACGATGCCGTGGCAGCAGCTGTGCCAGGGCACCCCGGGCCTGCTCGAGGAGGGCCGTCAGGTGTGCCCGTTCATCGATCAGGGCCAGGTCACCGATGCCACCAACCAGGACGTCTTCGCGTTCCGGCGGCGCCCCGACGGCCGGTTCGAGACGCTGTACGACACCGAGCCGCAGCAACGGCTCAGCATCTCCCTGACGTGGCACGAGCCGATGCTCGTCGCGGCCGTCGACCCCGACGCCGAGGACCGGCTCGTCGGGCTGCGCGGCGCCACGCAGGGCACGTTCCTCGCCAACACGCCGGCGCAGGCGACCGCCATTCCCGGCACCTCCGAGCGGCGCATGATCGTGCCCGTGCTGGCGTCGTCGCGCCGGTACGCCGACACCACCACCGCCGTCAGCATCTCGCACGCACCGCTGCCCGCCGTGCCCGCCGGGACGTCGCAGGCGATGCTGGCCGCGATGACCGCCGCACCCGCGACCCACGTGCGCGACGACGTGCTGGACGCCGACGCCGCCTACCAGCACACCGTCGGCACCGGCCTCGGCCTCGGCCTCCGTTACAGCCATGAGTGGCTCCTGCAGATCGGCGGCGTCTCCTACGCGCAGGCCCCGGACGGCAGCCTCACCGCCGTCCCCGTGCCCGACAACGCGGCCGCGTACGTCCTGCCGTACTCCTCAGGCTTCCCCGCGCCGTGGCAGCTCGACGACACCTCGTTCCGCACGGTGAAGAACGTGTCGGTGCGCGCGAACGGCGAGATGACGACGGCCGACTTCGGCATCGTCGGCACGTTCGACCCGGCCCGGCTCACCACGTTCAACCCGCTCAGCCGCGTGCCGATGGAGACCTACGAACCGCCCCTGGTCGTCGGCGCCGACCAGGCCACCCGCGACCTGCTCGGCGACCACCCGCTCGCCCCCGGCGGCAACCCGGGCGGGTACCTGTCGTCCCCACCGATGCTGCTGACCAGCATCGCGGCGCTGCCGGACATCCTCAACGACACCATCGGCACCGACAAGGCCGCGCCGCTGAGCGCCATCCGGGTCCGCGTGGCGGGCGTGCACGGCTTCTCCGCCACCTCCCGGGAGCGGGTCCGCGTCGTCGCGGAGGAGATCTCCGCCCGCACCGGCCTGGACGTCGACATCACGTACGGCTCCTCGCCCTCCCCGCAGACCGTCACCCTCGCCGCCGGCAAGTACCAGCGGCCCGAGCTGCGCGTCACCGAGCAATGGGTGAAGAAGGGCGTCGCGGCGAGCATCATCACCGCCATCGACCGCAAGAGCGCCCTCCTGTTCGTCCTCGTCCTCGTGGTCTGCGCGCTCTTCCTCGCCAACGCCGTCGCCGCCGGCGTCCGCGACCGGCGCGCCGAGCTCGCCACCCTGGCCGCGCTCGGCTGGCCCGCCCACCGGATCTTCGCCGCGGTCCTCGGCGAGGTCTTCGTCATCGGGACGGTCGCGGGCCTCGGCGCCCTCGCCCTCGCCGGCCCGCTCGGCGGGCTGCTGGACGTCCGCACCAGCTGGACGCAGGCCCTGCTGGCGCTGCCGACCGCCGTCGTGCTGTCCCTGCTCGCCGGCCTGCTGCCGGCCCTCGGCGCCGCCCGCGGCCGCCCCGCCGACGGCCTGCGCCCCGCCGTCACCCGCCCGCGCCGCGCCGGCCGCCCCCGCGGCCCGGTCACCATGGGCCTGCTCAACCTGGTCCGCGTCCCCGGCCGCACCGCCCTCGCCGGCGGCGCCCTCGCCATCGGCATCACCGCCGCCACCGTCCTCGGCGCCATCACCTTCGCCTTCCACGGCGCGATCGTCGGCACCCTCCTCGGCGACGCGGTCTCCCTGCGCGTCAGGACCGTCGACACGATCGCGGTCGCGGCGACGATCCTGCTCGGCGTCCTGGCCGTCGCCGACGTCCTCTACCTGAACATCCGCGACCGCGCCGCCGAGCTCGCCACCCTCCGCGCCACCGGCTGGACCTCGGCTGCTCTCGCCCGCCTCGTCGCCGCCGAGGGCCTCGGCATCGGCCTCCTCGGCGGCCTCGGGGGCGCCACCGTGGGCGTGACCGCCGCCGCCTGGCTCGTCGGTGACCTGTCCGCCGCCCTGCTCACGACCGCCGGCTCAGCCGTCGCCGCCGGCGCCCTGCTGGCCACCTGCGCCGCCCTGATCCCCGCCACCCTCCTGCAACGCCTCCCGACCGCCGCCCTCCTCGCCGAGGAGTCCTGAGATGCTCGATGATCGCGCCGCGGCGGCCGCGGCGGCCGCATTCCTCGAAGAGGACATCCGGCTGAACCCGGATCCCGACTTCGACAACGTCGTGCGCGTCGCGCCCGAACACGGTTTCAAGGACGGCCGGCACTTCGTCATCCCGTTCGACACGGTCGACTTCCTCGACCATGGCGACGAGTTCGCCCGGCTGGCCGGCAACCCGCCGATCGTGGTGGACCTGGAGACGGGGGCCTGCCACTTCCTGGACGACGACGAGGAGCAGGAGTACCGCGACCGGGGGTTCCCGATCTGACCTGAGCTCGTCCCGAGGTGCTCGATCCGGCGGGGGGGGGGGGGGGGCGGGGACACCCCCCCCCCACCCCCCCGGCCCCGCGCCGTGGGCCGCGGCCCCCCCCCCCACCCCCGCCCCACCCACCCCACCCCCCC
>NZ_JBFANF010000038.1:0-19835 GCF_040674675.1 Dactylosporangium sp. NPDC049742
CCCACGCTTTTCTCCCCCCACCCCGGCCCCCCCCGGTTGCCGCACCCAAACGCGCCCCCCCCCCGGGGGGGGGGGCCCGCCTCTCCATGACCCGTCAGGAGCCGCCGAGCTTGGTGTAGACCTCGATGGCGTTGTCCTTGGTGATCTGCTGCGTGCCGAGGGTCGTGCTGCGCGGGACGTCCTTGGAGCAGTCGACCAGGATCTTCTTGGCCAGGTCGACCGCCTCGCGGCCGCCGGTGGCGTACTGGAACGTCGCGGCGAGCCGGCCCTGCTCGACGGCCTTGATGCCGCCCGACGGCACGGGCAGCGCGTCGATGCCGGTGAACTTGATCTTCGTCTCGAGGCCGGCGGCCTTGGCGGCGAGGTACGCGCCCTCGGCCATCGGGTCGTTGTGCGCGTAGACGGCCGCGACGTCCGGGTGCGCCTTGAGCAGCGCGTCCGCCACCGACTGGCCCTTCTCCCGCAGCCAGTCGCCGGGCTGCGACGCCACGATCTCGATCTTCGGGTTGCCCGCGATGCCGGCGCGGAAGCCGTCCGCCCGCTCCTTCGCCGGGGTCGAGCCCGGCAGGCCGGCGATCTCGATCACCTTGCCGCCGTTGGGCAGCAGGGTCTTGGCGTAGTACTCGCCGGCGGCCTTGCCGATGGCAACGTTGTCTCCCCCGATGAACGCGGTGTAGGCGTCGCCCTCGACCTTGCGGTCCAGCACGATGACCGGGATCCCCTGGTCGTACGCCTTCTTCACGACCGCGGTGAGCGGCTTCGCCTCGTTCGGCGAGATGATCAGCAGGTTGATCTTCTGGGTCAGGAAGCTCTCGACGTCGGCGACCTGCTTGCTGTTGTCCTGAGCGGCGTCGGAGACGACCACCTTGAAGCCGGGGACCGCCTTCGCCGCGGTCTGGACGTCGTTGTTCATGACCTGCCGGTACGGCTCGGCGTTGTTCGCCTGCGACATGCCGATGAGGAACTCCTTGCCGGTGCCGCAGGCGGCGGCTCCGGAGGCCCCGGCGGCCTTGTTCTGCTCCGACTGGGTCTCCACGCTGCACGCGGAGGTGGCGAGCAGCGCGCCGGCGGCGAGCAGGGCGAGCGTGCTGGTACGGGTACGCATTGATCGCTCCTGGTGGATGGGATGGGGTGTCAGACGACGCTGCGGTGCAGCTTCTGCAGGCCGGCGGCGGCCACGATGACCAGGCCCTTGATGAGCAGCTGGACGTTGGCGTCGATGTTGTTGAGCGCGAGGATGTTGTTGAGGATGCCGAGCAGGAGTGCGCCGGCCAGGGTGCCGCCCATCGAGCCGGAGCCCCCGGACAGGCTGGTGCCGCCGATCACCACCGCGGCGATGGCGTCCAGCTCGTAGCCGGCACCGTCGTTGGGGCTGCCCTGGTTGAGCTGGCCCGCGTGGACGATCCCGGCCACCGCCGCGAGGAGCCCGGCGATGGCGAACACGGCGACCTTGACCCGGGTGACCGGGACGCCCGAGAGCCGGGCCGCCTTCTCGTTGCCGCCGATCGCGTAGACGTGCCGCGAGAACGCGGTGGTGCGCAGCACGACGACGGCGGCGACGCCGATGGCGATGAAGAGCACGGCCGGCACCGGCACCACGCCGTTGATCGAGCCGTTGAGGATCTCGAACGCGGGCGGCGCCTCCTTGGGGCCGTCGCCGTACGCGATCGGGATGCCGAGCCCGCCGGACCAGATGCGGGCCAGGCCGCGGGCGACCTGGAGCCCGGCGAGCGTGACGATGAACGACTGGATGCCCAGACGCGCCGTCGCGTAGCCCTGCAGGGCGCCGAAGACCGCGCCGATGGCGAGGACCGCCAGGACCGCCGGCAGGATCCCGTAGCCGGAGTCGACCATCAGCGTGGCGGTGCCGACGGCCGACAGCCCGAGGATCGCGCCGACGGACAGGTCGATGCCGCCGAGCAGCACCACGAACGTCATGCCGATCGCGATGATGCCGATCTCCGACACCGCCCGGACGATGTTGCCGAGGTTGCCGGTGGACAGGAAGAGGTTCTCGCCGCCGCGGGTCGGCGACGCGATGACCGCGGCGACGAACACCACCACGAGCGCGAACAGGCTCTGCACCGCGAAGAGCCGGTCGATCAGCTCGCGGCGGCTGCGGGGGCGGCGCAGCCAGCGCACCATCGAGGTGCTGAGGGACGCCTTGAGCCCGGTGGTGCCCGCGGCCGCTGCCTGCTCGTCGATCACGCTGACTCCCTCGGAGAGTGATCCGGCTTCTCGTGTGTGGCCACGCCGTCTCCGGTCGCGGCGGCGGCAGGTGTACCGGCGGCGCCGGCCACCTCGATGTCCACTCCGGGCGCGGGGGCGTCCGTCGCGCTGACGGCGGCGGCGGGGGTCGTGCCCATGGCCGCGGCGAGGACGGCCGCCGCGTCGGTGCGCGCCGCCGGCAGGTCGGCCACCGTCCGCCCGGCGCGCAGGACCACGATCCGGTCGCAGACGCCGAGCAGCTCCGGCAGCTCGGACGAGGCGAGCAGGATGCCCATCCCGTCGTCGGCGAGCCGGTGCAGCAGGCGGTAGATCTCCGCCTTGGCACCGATGTCGACGCCGCGGGTCGGCTCGTCGAGCAGCAGCAGGCGCGGCCGCGCGAGCAGCTGCCGGGCGAACACGACCTTCTGCTGGTTGCCGCCGGACAGCGCCCCGACGGGCACGGCCGGCGACGGGGTCTTGATGGCCAGCTCGGCGATCTTGCCGAGCACCGCCGCGCGCTCCCGCCGGCGCCGGACGATCCCGGCGGTGCTCAGCCGGTCCAGCGCGGTGAGCGCGATGCTGCGCCCGGTCGAGTGGCCGAGCACGAGCGCCGAGCCGCGCCGGTCCTCCGGCACGAACCCGACGCCGTGCCGCAGCGCCCGGCGCGGCCCGCCAGGCGCGTACGGCACCCCGTCGAGGCGGACCGAGCCGCTCCGGCGCCCCGCCGGACCGGCCCCGAAGAGCGTCTCGAGCAGCTCGGTGCGGCCCGCCCCCATGAGCCCGGCGAGGCCCACGATCTCGCCCGCGCGCACCGTGAGCGTGACCCCGGCCGGCTCGCACCGGCCGGGCCGCCGGGTCCTCGGCCGCACGGCCAGGCCGGCGACCTCGAGCAGCGGCGCGCCCTCCTCCGCCGTGACCTCCGTCTCCGCCGAGCCGAAGAGCGTCTCCACGGACCTGCCGACCATCAGCGAGATGATCTCGCCCGGGCCGGCGGCGCGCGGGTCGACGGTGCCGGCGACGGCGCCGTTGCGCAGCACCGTCGCCCGGTCCGCGATCTGCTCGATCTCCTCCATGCGGTGGGAGATGTAGACGATGCCGACGCCGCGGCGGCGCAGCTCGTCGATGGTGGCGAAGAGCCGGCGCACCTCGGCGTCGGCGAGCGCCGCGGTCGGCTCGTCCATGACGAGCACCCGCGCGTCGAGCGACAGCGCCTTGGCGATCTCGACCAGCTGCTGCTCGCCGACGCGCAGCGCGCCGACGGGCCGGCGCGGGTCGAGCTCGGCGCCGAGCTGCCGCAGCTGCTCCCGGGCGTTTCGCAGCATCGCCCGGCGGTCCAGCAGCCGCAGCCGGTTGCGCGGCTCCCGGCCGAGGACCAGGTTCTCCGCCACGGACAGCCCCGGCACCAGGTCGAGCTCCTGGTGGATCGTCGCGATGCCGGCCGCCTGCGCGTCGGCCGGCCCCTGGAAGCGCACCGGCTCGCCGCCGACCGTGATCTGTCCGGTGTAGTCGGTGACCACACCGGACAACACGTTCATGAGCGTCGACTTGCCGGCGCCGTTCTCGCCGAGCAGCGCGTGCACCTCGCCGGCGCGGACCGAGAAGTCGACCCCGGCGCAGGCGACCACGCCCCCGAACTGCTTCGTGATCCCGGTCATCGTGACGAGTGCCTGGGTCGCGCTCATAGGCATCACTCCAACGAGACGTCTCAACAGCGAGAAATCGATTTCTCACCGTGGAACGTAGAAGACCGTCACTACGCTGTCAAGGTCTCGTAGCAGTGTCGTAATGATCAACATGGATCAGGGTGTCGCGTTGATCTGGGCCTGGACGGTGCCGGCGAAGGCGACGTCCCGGCGGACCCCGCTGGCGGCGAACCGCCACGTCCCGCCCGGGTACTGCCCCGGCGCCCACGCGGTCCCGCCGGAGCGCCACAGCGGCTGCCACGCGGCCCCGGCGTGCCCGGCGTCGTACCAGATGTTGTCGCCCCGCCACGCCGACGCCCAGCGGTGCGACGACACCACCGACAGCCCGTCGGCGGACAGCATCGACCACGGCGGCATCCCGCTGACGTCGCCGGTCGGGCGGGCCTCCGCCGACGGGTCGCCGACCATCGGCAGCGCGCCGTCGACGTTGAACGCGACCTCCCACACCCCGGCGGTCGTGGGGCCGCGGACCGACCAGACCACGTCGCTCTGCAGCGCCGGCCCGGTCCAGCGCGGCGCGACCGTGAGCAGCCAGTCGGCGGTCACCGGCTCGTCGCCGAACGGGATGCCGGCCAGGTTGATCCGGGACCCGTCCGCGGACACGTCGACGCGTGCCGGCGCCCCCGCCGCGTCGGTGACCCCGAAGCCGCCGACCGCCAGGTACGGCCCGGTGCCCCGGAACGACGAGTCCAGGGCCGGCCGGTACGCCCCGCCGCCGCCCGGGTCCACTGCCAGGGAGGCGATCCGCGCCGACGGCCAGGTGCGGATGTCGGCGCGCAGGAAGCCGGTGCTGACCACCCGTCCCCGCGCGACCACGCCCGAGGTCCACTGCAGCGGCGCCAGCCACAGCCCGCCCATGCCCCAGCCGGCGTGGCTGAGGTACCAGGCGGCCCCGTCGACCACCACCTCGGCGGCGTGCGCGTCGAGGACCGCGACCCGCTCCGCCCCGTCGAAGCGCAGCGGGTCGCGGCTGCGGTAGACCGCCGTGCGCCGGTACGCGGCGCCGTAGTCGGCGCCGTCGCAGCAGACGAACAGGTACCACCACTCGCCGCGCCGCACCACGAACGGCGACTCGGTCTGCCCGGCCGCCTGCCCCGTGAACGGCGAGGTGAACGCGGTGCCGCGGGCGCTCCACGTGCGCAGGTCGGTGCTGGTGCGGTAGCCGACGATGTGGTTGCCGCCGCCGGGCGCGGTCGTGGCCGTGTAGTACATGACCCACTGGTCGCCGACCCGGGTCACCATCGGGTCCCGCGCCTCCCACCCGTCGGTGAACAGCGGGTTCGCCGGGCTGCGCGTCCAGGTGACCAGGTCCGTCGACGTCGCCAGGTGCATCCGGTACCGCGTGTAGTCGGGGTTCCCAGCGGCGTAGAACATGTAGTAGACGCCGTTGTCGTGGACGACGTGCGGCGCCCAGATCCACTGCTCCCCGGCGGCCGGCGACGCCACGAGGGCCGGCGGCTGTTTCGTCCACGGCCCGGTCGGCGACGGCGCGGTCGCGTGCCCGAACGTCGTCTCCTGCAGCGGCGCGCCCGGCTCGGCGTGCGTGATGCCGAACGCGTGCCACACGCCGGTGCCCTGGTGCCGCACGATCGTGTGGTCGTTGAAGTACCAGGCGGAGGACTCCCCCACGCCCGGGTCGTAGACGCGGGTGAGCGCGCCCCGCGACGGGGTCTCCGCGACGGTCTCGTAGGTCGTCGTGGTCACCGCCGGCAGCGCCCCGACCCGCTGGAGCGTGATCGTGTCGAGCCCGGCGAAGAAGCCCGACGAGGCCGGGGCCCGGCCGGTGACGGTGACCGTGAACCGGTGCGTGCCGGCCGCGAGCGCGACCGAGCCGAGCGGCACGGCGCCGGTGCGCTGGACGGACGGCGCGTAGCCGTCGAAGAGCTGGCCGACCGCGACCCCGTCGACGGCGAAGCGCAGCGTGCCGTAGTCGGCGGCGCGGGTCCGGACCCCGCCCAGGTCGTACTGGCCGGGGGTGACGGCGGGCAGGGTGACGGTGACCGAGTCACCGGCCCGGGCGGCGCGGAACCACAGCTGCCGCCCGCCGGACCAGGTCACGCCGCAGCAGTCCGGCTGCGCCTCGACCGGCGCGGTGGCGGACACCGCCGGCAGCAGCGACTCCGCCTCGAGCTTCACTGGCGCGTCGGCGGCCCGGGCGGGCCCTGCCGGAATCAGCAGGGCCCCCACGGTCACCACGGCGGAGCAGAACGCGGCGGCGCGCATCACGGCACGCTCGGCCGCACGACGGTGGACGCGCCGCCGCCCAGGTTGTCGTGCCAGCGCCAGGCGTTCTGCACGAAGCGCCCGCCGTCGGAGAGCGACACGTACACGTCGGCCGCCGGGTCGCCGGTGAACGTGACGATGTCGGCCTTGCCGTCGCCGTCGAAGTCGCCGACACCCGGCCGTTCGGCGTTGATGGCGAAGTTGTCGTGCCACTTGCCGGGGGTACCGAAGCCGCCGCCGGACGACAGTGCGACGAGGACGTCCGCGGTCGATCCGCGGGTGAAGACCGCCACGTCGTCGCGCCCGTCGCCGTTGAAGTCCCCGGTCGCGACCGCGTCGCCGCCGAAGCCGGACCGCCACAGCCAGCCGTCCTGCACGAAACGGCCGCCGTCGGACAGGGCGACGTAGACGCTGCCGCCGGACCCGCCGGTGAAGGTGGCGATGTCGTCGCGGCCGTCGCCGTCGAAGTCGCCGACGACGGGTGTCTCGGCGCCGACGGCGAAGTGGTCGTGCCACTTCACGCCGGGGCCGAACCCGGAGCCGGTGGACAGCGCGACGTACACGTCGGAGGTCGTGCCGCGGGTGAACGTGACGATGTCGGTGCGCCCGTCGCCGTCGAAGTCACCCACGAGCGGGACCTCGGCGTCCACGGCGAAGAAGTCGTGCCACTTGACGCCGGCGCCGAAGCCGCCGGAGCCGTTGCCGAGCGCCACGTACACGTCGGCGAGGCCGCCGCGGGTGAAGGTGATGAGGTCGGTGCGGCCGTCGCCGTCGACGTCGCCGGTGAAGGGCACCTCGCCGTCGAGGGCGAAGAAGTCGTTGCCCTTCACGGCGGGCCCGAACGCGGTGCCGGACGACGTCGCGCTGAACACGTCCGCGTCGGCGCCGCGGGTGAAGGCGACCGCGTCGTCGCGGCCGTCGCCGTTCACGTCGCTGACCGTGCGGCCGCGGGTCGTGCCGGAGACGACACCGGACGCGGGACCCGCGTTGCCGGCCGCGTCGACCGCGACGACCCGGTAGTGCCAGGTCTGCCCGACCGGCACGGGGCCGTGCCGGAAGCTCGTGCCGCTGACCGTGCCGCGCAGGTTCGCCGCGGTGACCGGGACGCTCGCGTTCGTCGAGCCGTAGACGCGGTAGGCGGTCACGCCGACGTTGTCGCTCGCCTCCGTCCAGCTCAGGCCGATCGCGTGGGTCCTCCCGCCGCTGGTGGTCAGGCCGGTCACCGTGCCGGGGGCGGTCGTGTCGGCGAACGGCGCCACCATGCTCAGCACGCTGTACCTCGACGCCGTCCACGCACCGCCGGAGGGCGTGAGGGTGACCGTGACCGCGGACTTCCCGGCGGTGAGCGCGACGGGCAGGGTGAACTCGTCGGTGAGCCAGCGCTGGGCCGCGTTGCCGAGCGGCTGCAGCCACACGCCCGCGCTGACGCCGTCGACCGCGACCGCCGCCTGCTGGTAGGCGCGCTGCTGGTCGCCGGTGCGGCGCAGCCGGACGCCCGAGTTGCCGGGGTCGGTCGCGACCCGGAACGAGATCGCCGCCGAGCCGGAGCGGACCTGGGCGGTGGTGGACACGTCGTCGTTGTCGCCCTCGAAGACCGACGTCAGCCCGTACTGGGTGGCGACGCCGTCGCCGTAGGCGTGCGCGCCGCGGCTGGCCGCGTCACCGGTGACGACGGTGTCGGTGAGGCGCAGAGCGGCGGTCGGCTGGGTGTACAGGAACGCGGTGGAGGCGTAGTCGGCCGGTTCGTTGGCGGTCGGCCCGTGCTCGATGCCGAAGCGCAGCCCGGTCGTGAACGACACGGCGTCGCCGATCATGAGCCGGTAGGCGGCGTCGCACTCGTCGGCGCAGCCCGCGGTGCGGAAGCGGTGCCCGGTGTTGCCGGTGAAGACGCCGGAGTACTCGCCGCGGTTGAAGTACCAGCCCGACTCGTAGAAGTCCTCGGTGCCGGTGCCGTACAACTGCGGGGTGGCCGACCCGTCGACGTACACCCGCTCGTCGCCCTCGAGGTAGTTGCGGGTGTTGCCGCCGGTGATGTGCGCGCGCATGGTCTGCGCGACACCGACGAAGCGGCCCCGGCCGGCCTGGTCGGCGATGATCCAGTCCTTGCCGTTGACGGTCTCGCCGCGCCGCGACTGGGTGGTGAAGTGGCCGAGGTCGCTGCCCCACGTCGTGGGCGCCGAGGTCACCTCCGCCTGGACGCCGCCGATCGAGGCGCCGCCGGTGTTCGCGATCGCGACGGTGGCGCTCGTGCCGAACGGCATCGGCCACCAGGCGCTGTACCAGCCGCCGGGCGCGGCGTCCATGGCGAACATGAGCGAGCGCACGGTCCGCTCGCCGAGCCCGGCGCCGAAGAACTCCGCGACCGGCGCGTCCACCGTGGTGCGCCCGTCGAACGTGATCCGGACCCGCAGGGCGGTGAGGTTGGCCTCGGTCGCGGCGGCGTCCGGGATGCGCAGCCGCAGCGCGGTGATCGCCCGCGGCCCGGTGAGCGTGGCGAGGGTGGCCTGGCCGCCGGCCGGGGCGGTGACGGTCGCGGCGGCGGTGACCGCGCCGGGCTGGGCCGGCTTGGGATCACGCAGGCCGGCCTGGCGCAGGTTGTCGACGACGTCGGTGGCCGGGTCGGCGGGGTTGAAGCGGGTCACCCCGCCGGCGTCGGCGAACTGGCGGTAGCCGACGTGGTAGAAGAGCGGGTTGTTCTGGGTGACGACCCGCATGCTGCTGCGGTACGGCATCGGCACCTTGACCGTGACGCCGCCGGAGGTCTGGTCGGCGTTGGTGACGAGGGGCCAACTGAACGGCGCGCCGAGGTTGCCGTTGACGAGGTTCTGCAGGCCGGTGTCGACGACGGTGACGCCGTCGAGCTCGATGCGGATCCAGCCGGTGGCGCTGACGTTGCCCTCGTCGCGGGTGAACCAGATCGACTGGATCTCCCCCGGGCCGCGGTCCTCGGCGAGCACGCAGCCGCCGTCGTTGCGCAGGCAGGAGTAGGTGCCGCCGAACCCGTCGTCGTTGGAGCCGTCGCGGCCGAAGCTGGAGAACTGCTTCGTCCTGGTGCCGGCGGACAGGGTGGGCAGCCGGTCGAGGCGGCGGTAGGTCTCCCAGCCGACCGGGCCCTTGTCGTCGGGGACCGCCGCCATCGCCGGCGGGGCGGCGCCGATGACGGTGAGCAACGGGATGAACAGGATCGCTACGGCGGCTCTTCGCAAGACTCGCATGGGTGGCGTCCCTTCGGGGAAATCGATTTACCCGCAAGTAGACGACTAACATCCAGGTCCGTCAATATGTAGGAAGGTTTCACCGGAGAAATCGATTTCCAGCACCGTAGCCGCGCTTCGCCGGGGGTGTCAACGGCGAGGCGTGGCATCATTGCGCTCCGGAGCCGCCTGGAAGGATGTAGGTCATGGCGACCATCTACGACGTCGCACAACGGGCGCAGGTCTCCCCCGCCACCGTCTCCCGCGTGCTCAACGGGCGGGCCAGCGTCGACCCCGACATGGTCGTGCGCGTGCAGGACGCGGTGCGCGAGCTCAACTACCGACCCAACTCGGTGGCCCGCAACCTGCGCCGCAGCCGCACCACGCTGTGGACGGTGATCATCTCCGACGTCGGCAACCCGTTCTTCACCGCGATGGTCCGCGGCGTCGAGGACGTCGCCCAGCGGGCCGGCTACTCGGTCGTGCTGTGCAACAGCGACGAGGACCCGGCGAAGGAGGCGCAGTACGTCACCGCCGCCCTGCAGGACCAGATGGCCGGGGTGATCATCTCCAGCTCCGGGCACGCCGCGAACGTGAACCGGCTGATCGAGGCGGGCACGCCGGTCGTCGCCATCGACCGCCAGATCAGCGGGGCCAACGTCGACAGCGTCCTGGTCGACAACGAGCACGGCGCCCACATGGCCACCGCGCACCTGCTCGACCGCGGCTACCGCCGGATCGCCTGCATCACCGGCCCGCGGAAGGTGTCCACCGCCGCGCAGCGGCTGCGCGGCTACCAGCAGGCGCTGCGCGAGCAGGGCTTCGCGACCCCGGCAGCGCTGGTGCGCTACTCCGACTACCGCGAGGAGGGCGGCTACGCCGCGATGGCGTCGCTGCTGGACGCCGGCGACCCGCCGGACGCGGTGTTCGCCGCCAACAACCTCATGACCGTCGGCGCGGTCGAGTGCGTCGTCGACCGCGGCATCGCCGTCCCCGCCGGCATGGGCGTCATCGGCTTCGACGACATCCCGTGGGCGCACCTGGTGCGGCCGTCGCTGTCGACGGTCTCGCAGCCGACGTACGAGCTGGGCCGGACCGCGGCGATGCTCCTCGCGGAGCGGATCACCGAACCGGACCGGCCCGCCTCGACCGTCACCCTCCAGACGACGCTGAAAGTGCGCGAGAGCAGCCTCAGGCCTTAGAGCTTCACGTCCCCGCACAGGTGCACGACGACGCCGAGCCCGTGCAGCATGGCGGCCTTCGCCAGCAGGGCCCGGTCGGCCGCGGCGGCGTCCGGGGCGTAGGCGACCTGCACGTGGTTGGCCTTGTGCCGGGCCATGAGCTGGTCCCGGCCCACCCCGTGCAGCACCGCGTGCATGATCGGCCACTGCCGGTCGGTGGCGTCCAGCCGGCGTTGCGTCTCCTCCGCCGGCAGTTCCCGCACGCTCGCCCGGCCCAGGTCGGCGTGCAGCACGCCGTCCATGATGAACACCCGCGACCACACGATCTCGCCCGGCTTCGACACGCCGCTGAGCGTGCCGCCGCCGAGCGGGAAGAACATCGGCGGCTGGCGCATGCTGTAGCTCTTGTCGTAGCCGCCGTTGTGCGAGGCGGGCACCGAGCCGGAGATCTCGAAGACCCAGACGAACTCGCCCTCGTACTGCTCGCCCCAGCGGATGTCGTGCAGGGTGGTCGCCGGGTCGAAGCCCATCGCGTTCCACAGCCGGTTCGTCAGCAGCGCGTCGACGGCGACCCCCTCGTCGACCTCGTTGAAGTGCGGCAGGGGCGCGCCCGCGTACAGCTCCCTGGCGCCGTCACGGCTGCGCACCGGCGGGCGCTCCACGTTGTTGAGCAGGCCCTCGGCCAGGTCGCTGGCCGGCACCACGTCCTTCAGCCCCTGCTGGTACTGGATCCCGACCGCGTCGAGGCCGAAGTCGTCGCTGATCCGCAGCGCCGCGACGTACATCCGGCACTGGCTGAGCACCTGCGCCTCGGTCAGCTCGGTGGCCTCGTCGGTGCCGAAGTGGAACGTGAACCCGCGGTCGTCCAGCCACGACTTGACCGCGGCCGCCTCCGCGTCGGTGACCTTCAGCATCTCCGCGACGAGCGCGCTCTGCGACAGCCGCTCCTTGTAGATGCCGAGCGGGTTGAGCAGCTCGTCGTCGAAGATCGCGTTGTACATGCCCATGCAGCCCTCGTCGAAGACGCCGATGATCGCCTTCTCGTCGCGCAGCTGCTCGGCGAGCGCGGTGCCCAGGACGACCTCCGGTGCCTCCTGGTCGAGCGCCGGCAGGTCCCGGACGTGCGACAGGTCGTGCACCACGGTGCCGGTCTCCAGCCATTCGCGCAGCCCGTCGACGGCCCAGTCGTCGGTGAAGTCCTCGCTCCACAGCGCCGAGTGCGCCACGCCGGCCTTGGTGAGGCTGGCGGTCAGGTTGAGCAGGCCGACCAGCCCGGGAAACGCGCCGGACCAGTTCGCCACCACCAGGATCGGGCCCTGATGGGTGCGCAGGCCCGCGAGCACGTGGTGGCTGTACTGCCAGACGGCCTCCACCACGACGAGCGGCGCGTCGCGCGGGACGTGCTTGAACACCTCGATCCCCAGGCGCTGGCTGTCGATGAAGCCGTGCCCCTTGACCTCGTCGAACTCGTGCGCCCGCTTCGCCTGCCAGCCGAGCCGCGCCAGGGCCGCGGTCACGTCGGCCTCCAGCCGCTGCTGCGTCGGCCAGCAGCGCAGGTTGGCGCTGGGCCGCAGGTCGCCGCTCGTCACCAGGTACGCGGTGACCGGCTCGGCGGCCGGCCGCTCCAACGGGACCGGGAGCTGGTACGGACTGGTCATGGGGTTCCTCCGGTTGACTCGGTGCCGGCTGCCAGGCGGTGGCTGATGCCGGCGGTGGCCGGGTACAGGTCGAGGTACAGCTGGTAGCGCTTGTCGTAGACCGCGGCGGCGCCCGGGTCCGGGCTGATCCGCTCGACGACGGGGTTCCAGGTCTCGACGTCTGTCGTGTTGCTCGCCAGGAATGCGGCGCCGTAGCTCGCGCCGATGGTCTTCTCGGGGATCAGCTGCTCGCGGCCGGTCACGTCGGTGACGATCTGCGCCCACAGCCCGCCCTGCGTGCCGCCGCCGACCGCGACGATCCGCTCGATGGTGCCGCCGGCCGCCTCGATCGCCTCGATGTTGTGCCGCACGCCGAACGCGGTCGCCTCCAGCACCGCCCGGTACAGGTCGCCGCGGGTGTGCCCGACCGTCAGCCCGGCGATCACCCCGCGCGCGTGCGGGTCGGCGATCGGCGTGCGCTCTCCCGCGAAGTACGGCAGCATCAGCAGCCCTCGCGCGCCCGGCCCGGACTCGCGCGCCTCTTCCAGGAGTCGCGGGTAGCCGGGCGCGCCGAGCAGGTCGTGCAGCCAGCTGGTGATCGCGCCGGACGTCGCCATGCCGGCGGCGAGGTTGCGCGTGCCGGGGAACGCCCCCGTGGTCCCCCACAGCACCGGCGACGTGTTCCGCACGTCGGTGGTGTGCACGAGGAACATCGTCGTGCCGTACATCAGCATCAGGTCGCCGAGCCGCTGCGCGCCGACGCTGACCGCCTCCGACCAGGCGTCGATCGTCCCCGCCACGACCGGCGTGCCCTGCCTCAGCCCGGTCTCGGCGGCGGCCGCCGGGGTGACGCCGCCGATGACGTCGCCGGGCCAGACCAGCGGCGGCAGCGCGACGCTCCCCGCCAGGTCCGCCGCCCACGGCTCGTGCCAGGCCTGCGCCGCGGCGTCGTACATCGGCGTGCACTGGCTGGCCGAGTGCTGGTCCAGGTAGTACGCCCCGGTGAGCCGCCACCCGAGCCAGCTGGCCGGCATGAACAGCCGCCGCGCGGCCCGCCACACCTCCGGCTCGTGCTCGGCGACCCAGGCCAGCTTCGGCCCGACGCTCTGCGTCGACAGCGCCGACCCGGTCCGCTCCCGGATCACGTCCGCCCCGCCGAGCTCCGCCGTCAGCCGCGCGATCTGGGCGGTCGCCCGGGTGTCGACGCCGTACAGGATGCCGGGCCGCAACGGGAGGCCGGCGTCGCCCGTCAGGACGACGCACGGCCCCATCCCGCTCACCCCGACGGCCGTGACCTCACCCGGGTGCGCCGCCAGCAGCTCCCGGACGATCGAGACGGCCTCGCCCCACCACAGCTCCGCGTCCATCTCCACATGCCCGGGCCGCGGCGTCTGTACGTCGTGCCCGCGCACGGCGGTGGCCACGATCCTGCCGTCCGCCGCGACGAGCACCCCCTTGGTACTCGACGTCCCCACATCGATGCCGATAACCATCCCGCTGCCCGACATGGCAACAAGATGTCAGAAATCGATTTCCCCGTCAATGCTGTGCTTCCGCGCTGTCCTTCCGCCCCACCGCTTCGCGGCGGGTCCCGGCGGGGATTCTCACCCGCACCCCAATGCGCCGCTCCGCGCCGCACTGCCAGCGCTTGCGCGGCAGCCTCACGCTCCTGCGCGCGGCATCCCGGGTGCCCTGTCCGTCCTGATCAAGCGGCGCGTGCGGTGGGCGCGGTGCGGGTGCTCGCGAAGGTCGCCGCGTGCTGTCCAGGTCGATGTCCGTGGCGAGCCGGCCACCACCGGCCAGCCGGTCCGCCGCGACGGTTCCCGGCCGGTCCGACGTGCCACCCCCGCACAGACGTTGGTCACTACGACCTTGCTCGATGGCCCGGCGGGGCTGGTCGTCGCCAGGCAGTCGTCCGCGGCCACAGCGGGTCAGGTTCGGAAGCGGCCGACCAGTTGGGTGAGGCGGGTCGAGACCTGGGTCAGTTCGCCCGCGGCGCCTGTCACCTGGCTGATGCCGTCGGCGGTCACCTGGGCGATGTCGGCGATGCTGCGGACGCTGCCCGCGATGCTGATCGCGCTGTCCGCGGCGCCGCCGATGTGGGTGCCGATGCTCGCGGTGCTCGCCGACTGTTCCTCGACGGCGCTGGCGATGCTGCTCTGGTAGGCGTTCACGGTGCCGATCACCTCGCCGGTCGCGGTGATGGCCTCGACGGCGCGGGCGACGTCGCGCTGGATGGCGGCGATGCGGGACGTGATGTTCTCGGTGGCCTCGGCGGTCTGCTGAGCCAGGGCGCGCACCTCGTCGGCGACCACGCCGAAGCCCTTGCCGGCCACGCCGGCCCGCGCGGACTCGATGGTGGCGTTCAGCGCGAGCAGGTTCGTCTGCTTGGCGATCGCGCTGATCATGCCCAGGACCTCGTTGATCGCGGCCGAGGACTCGCCGAGGCGGGTGACGGTCGCGGTGGCCTCGTCGGCGCGGGCGACGGCGTCGGCGCCGGCGGTGCTCGCGGAGGCGGTGCTGCGGGCGATCTCGGTGATCGAGCTGCCCATCTCGTTGGCGCTGGCGGAGACGGTGTGGACGCTCTGCGACACCTCGTCGGCGGCCTCCGCGGCGGCCTGGGCCTCGGCGTGGGTGCGCTCGGCGTTCATGGTCATGCCGGCGCTGATCACCGACAGCTCGTGCGCCGCCGCCGAGGCCGTGTCGGCGGTCTCGGCGATCTCCCGGACCAGCCGGGCGATGTTGTCGGCGAACCGGTTGAAGCGTTTCGCCAGGTCCCCGACCTCGTCGCGGCGGGACTCGTCGACGCGGTGGGCCAGGTCGCCGTCGCCCTCGGCGATCTCGGCGATGCGTTCGGAGAGCACGTTGATCGGGCGGACGATGCCGCGGGTCAGCCACAGCGAGACCATCAGCAGCAGCACCGCGGCGACGAGCGTCCCGCCGAGCACGGTGCGCTCGGTCGACGCGACGACGGAGCTCGACCTGGCCTGCAGCGCGGCGATGCGCTGCCGTTGCGCGTCGAGGAGCTCGCCGGTGACACTCTGCACGCCGGCCGTGAGCCGCTGGGCCCGGTCCGCGTCGGCGACCTTCCGGGCGGCCTCGAAACCGCCGGTCTGGCGGGCCTGCACGACCCGGTCCATGAGCGCGAACCGCGCGTCGAGCAGCGGGCGCAGCTCGCGGATGCGGTCCCGCTCGGCCGGGTCGGCGCCGATGTGCCGGGCGATGTCGGCGAACTTCGCGGTGGCGGCGTCCTGCGCCTGCTGGTGCGCCTTCAGGTCGGCGTCGGCACCGGAGACCAGGAACGCCTGCGTGCCGCTGGAGGAGGCCTGCAGCGCGTTCCACAGCTCGTCGAACTCGGACATGAGCGTGTGCGCCGCCTCGACCTGGCGCTGGTCGTCGGTGAGCCGCAGCGTGTTGCGGTACGCCACCGCGCCCACGGCGATGAGCAGGACCAGCGCCACCGCGAACCCGGCCAGCAGCCGCCGCCCGATCGTCCACCGGATGTCGCGCAGCGCCCCGGTCAGCCCCCCGCTCGGGGCCGCCATCAGGCGTCCCGCCGGAACTTCGTGATGGAGCTGTCCCGGGCGACCCCGTCGGCGGCGGCCTGCATCCGGGCCGCGAAGTCCGCGGGGCGTTTCAGCGCGCCGGACATCACGTCGGCGATGGTGGCCTGCCAGGCCTTGTCCAGCGCCCCGTACCAGTCGTTGAACTTCCAGGTCATGAGGTTGTTCCCGGCGCCCTTGACGACCTCGTCGGCCGACGCGAGGCCGCTGGAGCCGGCGACCCCGTCGGCTGAGCCCTTCCGGCTGGCCAGGGAGTTCGTGAGCTCGCTGAAGCGGGCCGCGCCGGCCTTGGACAGCATGACGCGCAGGTACTCCAGCCCGCCGGCCTTGTTCTTCGCCATCGTCGGCACCGCGAACGTGCCGGAGGCGCCCGCCCGGGCCGACCCGTAGGGCATCGTGTCGGCCGTACCGACGCTCCACACCGGCACGATCGTCAGCTTCACCGACGCCGGCAGCGTCGCCTTCATCTCGTTCTCCAGCCAGGTGCCGCAGGGCAGCATCGCCGCCCGGCCGTCGATGAGCGCCTGCTGCGACTCGGTGTGCGACAGCTTGTCGCTGCCGGCCAGCACGAAGCCGCGCCCGACGAGCTCGATCGCCAGCTCCACCGAGGCGAGCACCGCCGGGTGCTGCCAGGCGCCCGGCTCGAGGTTGTCGATCGCGGCCGCCGCCGCGGCGCCGCCGGCCTTGTGGATCCAGTCGGCGATGGTCCAGCCCATGTAGTACGGGTACTTCCCGGCGTGCGCGAACGGCGCCACCCCGGCCGCCTTGATCTTCGGGGCGAGCTCCAGGAACTGCTCCCACGTCTGCGGCGGCGACCAGCCGGCCGCCTGCCAGCGGGTGGCGTCGTGGAAGAGACCGAAGACCGTGTACATGTAGTTGAGCCCGTACACCTTGCCGTTGAACGTCCCCGACTCCACGGTCCCGGGCAGCAGCGTGTCGCGCACCTTCACGCCGGGGTCGTCGAGGCTCGGGCTGTCCAGCAGCTCCGTCAGGTCCAGCAGGGCACCGTCGTTGACCAGCTCGCCGGTCGTGAACTGGTCGGCGCCGTCGTTGTTCATCACGTCGGGCGGGTCGCCGGAGTCGAAGCGGCCCTTCAGGTCGCCGACGATCTTCTTCGTCGACGTGTGCTTGATCTGCGCCCGGGGGAAGCGTTTGCGGTACAGCTCCTCGTGCGCTTTGGCGTAGTCGTCACCGAACCCGCCGTTGAAGATCACCACCTCGAGCGCGCGCTCCGGCGTGATCCCGAACGGGTCGAACGCGGCCGTGGGCGAGCCGTCGTCCCCGCATCCTGCGAGCAGCCCCGCGGCCGGCAGCGTCGCCGCGGCCAGCAGCGTCCGTCGTGACAAGTGGTTCACGCACGTTCTACTCGGCCGGGAACCGTGCCGCTTGAGCATTCGCACCGGCGCGGTCTGCCGCGGGGTGCCTCTGCCCAACCGGCGGCCGGTTCAACCAAACCCGGTGGTGTTCGCCGGTGCGCGGCGAACATCCCGCTGTCCCCGCAGCCGGTGCGCCCACCCGCGGGTTCGTTGTTCGCCGGCGGCCGAACGAACGCCCCTTGCCGCGTGTACTGGGCGCCGCAAGCACTTCGCGACCAGTACACCGGAGGACGAACATGCGAACGAAGCCCTGGACGCTCCGTCAGGCCGTCATCGTCACGACCGCGCTCTCGCTCGGCTCCACCGCGGGGGCGGTCGCCGAGCAGGCCGCGACGCGGTTCGGGTTCACGCACCCCGGCCCGGGCCAGCTCGCGGCGGCCGTCACCACCCTGTGGATCCTCGGCCGGCTCGACGCGCTCATCGACGAGCGGCGGTAGAGGAGTCCGCGTCCAGGTAGTCCTCGGCGGCGCGGACGACCACCGGCGCGGCGACCTCGGCGAGCCTGAGCAGGCACTGTTTCCAGCCGCTCAGGCCGAGCGAGCCGGCGAGCAGCCGGTGCGCGTGCGCCGCCGGCACCACGGCGACCAGGGCGTTGACGGCCTGGACCCGCCGGTCGGGCTGGGTGATCGTCCGTACCACCGCCTCGGCCTCCGCGGCGAGCTGCTCCGCCCGGTGCGGGTCCCCCGCCGCCCGCACCGCGGCGATCAGCGGTGCCAGCGCCTGCACCCGCTGCTCCGCGACCGGCATGCCGCGGGTCAGCCGCTCGGCCCGGCCGAGGTCGCCGGCGTCGACGGCGGCCAGGCAGACCTGGGCCAGCGCCCACGACTGCTGCTCGGGGTCGCTGACGGCCAGCGCGACGGCCTCGGCCCGGTCGTGGTCGCCCCGCTCCGCCAGCGACGCGGCGACGTCCGTCATCGCCTCGGCCTGCCGGTACGGGTCGGGCAGCATGAACGCGATCGCCTCGGCCCGCCTGCCGGCGGCGGCACCGCCGGCCCGGACCAGCCGCGCCAGCGCCCTGGCCCGCTCGTCCGGGTCGTCGAGCCCGTACGCGACGGCCTCGGCCCGCTCGGTCTCCCCCGCCGCGGCGAGCGTCTCGATGAGCTGTACCAGCGCCCAGGTCCGCTGCCCGGGGTCGGCGACGGCCCGGGCCACGATCTCGGCCCGGTCCGCCTCGTCGTTCGCGGCGAGGACCTCGACGAGCTGGACGATCAGCCACGCCTGCTGTTCCTGGTCGGGCAGCTCGTCGATGGCGTCCCGGACCTCCGCGGTCAGCCGCCACGCACGGACCCGGTCGGCGGCGAGGACGGCGCCGATGAGCTGGATCATCGCCGGGATCCGCTCGTCGGCGTGCGGCAGCTCCCGGATCGCCGCGTCGAGGTCCGTGGTGAGCCGGCCGGCCCGGTCACCGTCGAGACCGGCCTGGTCACCGTCGAGACCGGCCTGGTCACCGTCGAGGTCGGACGCCAGCCTCATCAGGGCGATGCGGGCGAGCACTCGCTGGAACGGATCGGCGAGGTTCGAGGCGACGCGCTGCGCCCGGTCGTGCAGCCCCTGACGGGTCAGCGTCTCCGCGAGCTGGGTCCGCGCCTCGGCCTGCTGGTCCGGGTCGTCGACGGCGTCGACGAACGCCTCGGCCCGGTCGGGCTGCCCGGCGGCCGCCGCGACCGCGGCCAGTTCGCAGGTGGTGCGGGAGCGCAGCGCCGGGTCCTGCACCGCGCCGGCGAGCTTCTCCGCCAGCGGGAACGCGCCGGTCCTGGCGGCCGTCGTGGCGAGCCGGGCGAGGGCCTGCGCCCGCAGCTGCTCGTCCGGGATCGACCGGGCGAGGCGTTCGGCCAGGCCGAGGCGCCCCGTGACGGCGACCGCCGCGGCGAAGGCGCCGAGGGTGTGCGCCCGGGTGAGCAGGTCCACCGTCCGGCCGGCCGTTTCGGCCTGGACCGCGAGCGCCGCCGCCCGCCGGTGGTCGCCGGCGGCGGCGACCGCGTGACCGACCTGGGTCAGCGCCGCCGCGCGCTGGTCGGCGTCGGGCAGGGCGGCGGCGTACCGCTCCGCCCGGTCCGGGCCGTCTGCGGCGATGATCGCGGCGACGAGGTCGGCGTGGACGGGTGTCCGCTGCGCCCGCTGCAGGCGGGCCGCGGCGGCGTGGGCGGCGGCGACGTGCCGCTCGATCTCGCCGGCGCCGGTGAACGGGGTGAGGCGGATCAGCGCGATCCACACCGCGGCCTGCTCCGCCGGGTCGGCGATCCTCGGCGCGGCCGCGGCGACCTCGGCGGCGAGCCGGCGCGTCTCGTCGGGGCGGCCGGCGGTGTACAGGGCCGCGGCGAGCTCCGCGTACGCCAGTGCCCGCGCCCCCCTGCCGCCGATGCCACCGGCCGAGGCCAGCGCATCCACGACCAGCGCGTCCACAGCCGACGCGCCCACGACCGGCGGCGCGGCACCGTCCGCCGTCGACGAGTCCACGACCGGCACGTCCACGACCGGCGCGTCCACAACCGGTGGTGTGGCACCGTCTACGACCGGCGCGTCCACGACCGGCGCGTCCACAACCGGTGGTGTAGCACCGTCTACGACCGGCGCGTCCACGACCGGCGCGTCCACGACCGGTGGTGTAGCACCGTCCACGGCCGAGGAGTCCACGACCAGCGGTGCGGAACCGTCCGCCGCCGACGCGTCCGCGACCAGTGCGTCTGCGGCCGGTGGTGTGGCACCGTCCGCCGCCGAGGCGTCCACGACCAGCGCGTCCACGACCGACG